>CAUZBE010000098.1:0-8919 GCA_963577885.1 Alphaproteobacteria bacterium | reverse complement strand
GTGGTCGTGGCGGCAGCGGGGCCGGATTTGAAATGGCGGTGGCCAAGATCAGGGCGTCGGAGGCAGCCTCCATTGTGGCCGGTATCGCCCATCAGACCCATGGCGCCATGGGCTTCACCTATGAACATGCCCTGCATTTCGCGACCCGGCGCCTATGGTCTTGGCGGGCCGAATTCGGTTCGGAGATTTATTGGTCCGAGCATTTGGGCCGTTTCCTGGCCAGCCATGGCGGCCCTGCTTTGTGGCCCTATTTGGTTGGCCGTGTGTGAGGGTTATCATGATAGATAAAATTCAAACCACCGTGGTCGGCTCCTATCCGGTGCCGGCCTGGCTTGCCGGGGTACCCTCTGAACAGTCCTTGGCGGATGCGACCCGTGTAGTACTGCATACCCAGGAACAGGCTGGCATTGATCTGGTCTGGGATGGGGAGATCCGCGCCCTGGTCGCCGGCTGGGATCTTTTTGAAGGACGGCAAAAGAGGCGGAAGGCGTTATGAGCGAACTGGACGACTGGCTGGCCCAAATGACAGAGGTGGCGTTGGAGCCGGACATGCCGATCTGCGATCCCCACCATCATCTGTGGGATCGGCGGGAGACCTTCGTGTACCGCTACCTGCTGGATGATTTTCTGACCGATATCAGCGACCATAATGTGGTTAGCACGGTCTTTATGGAATGCGAGGCCTTTTATCGTGCGAAAGGTGATCCAGCCATGGCTCCAGTGGGCGAGACCGAATTCGTCAACGGCGTAGCCGCCATGGCAGATTCGGGTCTGTATGGCGGCACCCAGGTGGCCGCTGCTATCGTAGGCTTCGCTGATCTGCGTTTGGGCGAACGGTCCGGAGAGGTCCTGGCGGCCCATGTCCTAGCGGGCGGGGGGCGATTTCGCGGCATCCGTCATTCCACCGCCCATGATGACGATGACGGGATCGTCGGCGCGCATGCGACCTCTCCCAACAAGGGTTTGTATTACGAAGCGGCGTTTCGCCAGGGCTTTGCACAATTGTCGGCGATAGATTTGAGTTTCGATGCCTGGTTCTATCATCCGCAAATTCCGGAGCTGGTAGACTTGGCCCAGGCCTTTCCCGAAACGCCCATCGTCATGGATCATGTGGGCGGCCCTTTGGGTATAGGTCCTTATACGGGCCTCCGGGACGAGATCTTTGCCAGTTGGTCCAAAGATATTAGCGCTCTGGCGCAATGCCCCAACGTGCACGTGAAACTGGGTGGTTTAGCCATGAAGTTGGCCGGTTTCGGTCATCACAAGCTGGCCGCACCCCCGTCATCCGAGGTTTTGGCCGAGGCGTGGAAGCCGTATGTGATGCACTGTATCGAGGCGTTTAGGCCGGAACGCTGCATGTTCGAGAGCAACTTCCCCGTGGACAAGGCCTCATGCGCCTATACCACCCTGTGGAATGCGTTTAAGCGGCTTGCGGTAGGGTTCAGCGCCGGGGAAAAGGCCGCGCTTTTCCATGACACAGCAGCGCGTTTCTATCGTATCGGGAAGACTTAAGATGATAGACCTTTATACCGCGTCAACACCGAACGGCTGGAAGGCCTCGGTGGCGCTGGAAGAACTGAAAATGCCTTACGAGGTGCATGAGATCAAATTGAGCGAGGGCGGCCAGAAGAGCGAGAGATTTTTGGCCATGAACCCGAACGGCCGCATCCCCGTCGTCGTTGATCGGGCAGCCGATGATTTCGTGATCTTCGAGACCGGCGCCATCTTGGTCTATCTGGCGGAAAAAGCCGGCCGCCTACTGCCCACCGATGTCAATGGCCGTAGCCTGGTCATGCAATGGCTGATGTTTCAGATGGGCGGCATTGGCCCCATGATGGGGCAGGCGAATGTCTTCTATCGTTACCTGCCTGAAAAAATACAGCCAGCCATCGACCGCTATCAAAATGAAACCCGCCGCCTGTTCGAGGTGTTGGAGCGCGGTCTGACCGGCCAGGACTATCTGGCGGGCGACTATTCCATCGCCGATATTGCCAACTGGTGCTGGGTCAGAACCTATAAATGGTCTGGCGTGGAAGTAGAGGGGCTGCCGAACTTGCAGGCCTGGATGGACCGCCTGGCAGAACGGCCCGCCTGCCAGAGGGGTACTAAGGTGCCGTTCGACATGGCCAAGTTGAAGCAGGGTGACGGCAAGGGGGCGAAGAAATTTGCCGAGGACGCCCTGAAAATGGTCACCCGGTAGTCCAGTTTCGATATTCATCGAAGCTAGACTTGCCTTTGCGTTCACGCCAGCGCGTCAAGACGCTCGGCTCCAAAGGAGCGGTGTATAAACTCCGGGCCGCCGTCCTGGCCTTAACTGGCCATTTCAATCTCGAAACTGGTCTAACGTAGAGAGAGGTACGGACCCATGGAATTCGGCATCAGTTGCGCTAAGATTGACGAGGTTGGCTTTGTTACCCATGCGGAAAATCTTGGCTATGATTTTTGTTGGGTAACCGACAGCCAGATGATCCGCTCCAACCCCTGGGCCGTGTTGGCCTTGATAGCGCAGCAAACTCGCACCATTCGCATCGGCACCGGCGTCGCCGTGCCCGGGCTGCGTCTGGCTCCGGTAGCGGCCAACGGTATCGCGACCATCAACCGGCTGGCGCCGGGCCGGACCTTCATGGGCATCGGCACCGGCAACACTGCCATGCGGACCATGGGTCAACGGCCAACTACCATAAACGCGTTCGGCGAATACATTCGTACCGTGCGCGCCCTGCTAAACGGCGAAGAGGTGGATTATACCTTGAACGGGATCACCCAGCCCATCCGCTTTCAAAACACCGAACTGCGGTATATAGATCTGGATAACCATATTCCCATTCATGTGGCTGGTTTCGGCCCCAGGGCCCAGGCCCTGGCGGGCGAGCTGGGCGATGGCCTGATTACCGGCATCCCGCGCGGCGGCTCCGTTTCCTGGGCTCTGGACAACGTAAAAAGGGGCGCAGATGGGGCCGGCCGCGGCATGGATGATTTTTTCACCACGGCCTTGGTCAATCTATTGATGTTGACGCCCGGCGAGACCCTGGATTCCGAACGCGTCATCGCCGAATGCGGTTCTTCCATCATGGCGAATGTTCATTTTCTGGTCGATAAGATAAAGGAAATGGGCGGCGACCCACCCGAATATGTCAAGCCGATTTGGAAGGACTATATGGCCTTTCACAACGAGCGCGACGCGGCGACCCGGCACCAAAAGCTGCACGAAAGCCATTACAGCTATCTCGACCCGGATGAAGCCCGTTTCATCACGCCGGAAATCATCCGCAACTTCTGCATTGTCGGACAGCCGGCCGAAATTGTCGAACAGCTTGGAGAATTGGAACGCCTGGGGCTGAGCGCCATCAACTTCATCGCGCCCTTGCATCAACAATACCGCCTGATCGAGGATTTCGCCGAAAATGTGATGTCGCGCATGTAGCACTGGGTGGAATGCTAACTAGCACGGCCAGCCGCGGAGGAGCTTGCCACGGCTAATGGGGTCGCATCGGGTCCCGCAAAATCCATTCACGGTTTTGGCGGATGATAAAATAGACAGGCGTTTTAGCGCCATAGCTACGATGGCCCGCATGTGTTCGGCGCGGAATGGGAACACGCCTCGAAGAACTTCTTCTGTCTGTATCCCGGTTCACTCCACCGCACTTTAGACGCCTATTTTTCTGCCGTCTGGCGATGGCCCGCAAATTCATTGGCGAACACGGAAATCGCACGAATATGGACATGCGCGTTAGGCGCTGTGGCTCCGCGTTCTGCCCATTCACTCGCCGCCGCGCAGTCATTGCAAACGATGTGAGACAGCGACCGGGTGGCGAGCATTGCATAACGTAAACCGAAGGCCCGGTTGCGCATGAAACTGGGGCATTCGTGCTGTGTTGAATGTTTTTGCAGCTTACGAAGCAAGTGCGGCCACCGTTGATTTCTATGGTTCTGCTGGTCAACGGAATATGGATCGGCGTCTTAACCGCCTTTTGGAAGGTCTCGGTTCTTGTGCCCGGTAGGACCTTGCCGCCCTTGGTGGCGGCCTCGTTCGCATGCGAGCCGATTACCGAAACTGGTTTGACTAATTCGTTGATGACGTAGGCTGCCTCGGTCAGGCCGGTGGTGAAAGTGTCGCCGATATTCATCACCGCAAGATTGGCCTTATAGAAACCGCGCACCGCTTTGTCCTGTGCCCCGGCTATCCCGGTGTCCCTGGAGAGATGGGCGACCAGGCCATTGGTAAAGTGCAATATATAACCGGTCTGCAGCCCGACGTATCCGACGTTCCCGCCGCCTTCATGACCGCGCCCAATTTGCCGCCAGAATGACCATCAATGTTCGCATGATTGAAGCTCTCTAGGTTTCACGCATGTTTTTTTATGCAACTGTTTTGCGCCGCCGTCGTAGCTTGCATTGCCAAGCTCCGCTACTCCAGGGGCGGTAGTTCCTCTGGCGAGGAGGCGTTCAGGGCGGCTTTGCTGCGCAGGTTGAAGTGAGGACTGTCGTCGAGAAAGCTGTGCGGATTGATCACCACGTTGCCGTTGACTAGATTGACGGCGGCGAAGGTGGGCAGTTCATGACAGCCCTGCATGATGGAGGTGCCGAATTTGTAGACGAATTGATGCAGGGTGGAATGCTGGCTGGATATGGGGATGCCGCGCCAACTGCCATGCAGGGGCCGATGCACGTGGCCAAAGAACAGATGCTTGACCCGGCCGCCGTCGATCATATCCGCCAGGGCCTCACCCCCTTCAAGGCGTAGGGGCGGGTGATGAATGAACAGATAGGCATCCTGTCCGTTCAGGGACGCCAATTCTCGGGCCAGCCAGTCCAGCCGTTGTTGGCACAACAGGCCGCCGACTTTGCCCTCGTCCAGCGTATCCATGACGATGAAACGGTTATCTTCCACCGTGAAGGCGTATTGCACGAAGCCATTGTTATCGACCGGCGCTTCGCCAAATATCTTGCGAAAGGCGGCCCGGCGGTCATGGTTGCCGAGCAGCAAATAATGCGGTGCATTCAGTTCCTCGAGGATTGGACGCAGGGCTTCATACTCCGCCAGCGTCCCCCGGTTGACCAAATCGCCGGTCATCATCACGAATGATACATCCGCGAAATCCTCGTTGATGCAGGCGATCGCCGACCGCAACCGGCCGTGGGGCGACAAGCCGTATAGCGGCTGATCGCCGGCCGTGATGTGCATATCAGTCAGATGAATAAAGCGCATGCCGCTTGTGCCCGCCGTAATCTTTTATTGGTTTCCGGAAATTTAATCGACCGTCCTGGCCTGTATTGCAAGGAAAAGATTACGTTATTAGCCATTGCGGATGCCGGCCAGGATCTGCCGGCGATAGTCAAAAACCTGTTCCATACTGGTAAGGTGATTGCCCAACTTGCTGTGATTGATCGGCGTTAGGTTGGTTAGTTTTATCAGGCGGCGCAAGATTTTACCCTCGGCCACGTCCGCATCGATCACATTCAGACAGCCGGGATCCTGCTCAAACGCTCGGGCCGATGCCAGGCCGCCGTAGCCAGTCCAGGCTAGCAGCATGCGATTGGTGCCGTCATGGGCAATCACCAACAGATTGCGCCAGCCCGGTTGCAGCAATAGCGCCTCGAAGGCGGTGGTCACCCGGTCGTAAAATTCCTGAAACAGATCACTGCCGGCGAAACGGGCGCCGGGCAGGTTGGCCGTTTCCATGCCGTAGACGAATTCGGCATCAAACTGGGCTTGGGATTTACCGGACGCGGGGCCGGAATGGATTTCTTTTAAGGCCGAAATCTCTTCCAGCGCCAGATCTCGATCCGCCAACACACCCTGGGCCGTCTGCATGGTACGCGGCAAGCCGGTGCTCAAGGCGCGGTCGAACGGTACATCGGCCAGCAATGCGCCCATGCTGGCCGCCTGCGCCTGGCCCCGGTCGGTTAAAACGACAAATTTTGGATGCACGGGCTTGCCTGACCCATCGAAATAATGCACCTCGCCATGGCGCATCAAATAAATCCGGCGGCGGCCGGTGGTGCCCTCGAGAGCATCACTCATGACATTGTTCTCCTGCGCCTAAATTCGGGATGGCATGGCATGAGCGGGGATCACCGCGCCGGGATATTGGATTACCTGCGCCGCCAAATGGTGTCCGGCCCGGGCTGCTGCCGCCGCGCTATCCCCCGACAAGCGGTGATAGAGATAGGCGGCGTTAAAGCTGTCACCGGCGGCGGTGGTATCCACGGGCATAATGCCGGGTTGCGCCGGTAGGGCCTCTATCTCCGGACCAAGGCGCAACAAGCAGCCGCCGGCGCCGTTTTTAAGGCAAATTTCGCCGACCCCCAGATCGGCAATGCGCTCGGCCGCCGTGGCGGCATCCATGGTTCCGTGCAGGGCGCATTCGTCATCCAGGCTGGGCAAAGCGATTTGGCAGCGCTCATAGATCTCGTCCATGGCTTGGCGGGCGGTGTCGGCGTTGGGCCAGCCCCGGGGGCGGTAATTGCTATCGAAGGCTATCCGGGCGCCCTGTGTTCGGGCTCGGTCCAAGGCAGCCAAGAATTTTGTCCGGTCGGCAGGGCTCAGGATCGACAGGGTAATGCCCGATAGATAGATCAGATCATATTGGCAGAGTGCCGCGGCCAGGCGCGTGCCTGGTTCCCCCTGGAGCATCTCCCGTGCGGCGGCGGCGGTGCGCCAATAATGGAAACTGCGTTCACCCTGGCGGTCCGTGCGGATCGTATGCAGGCCTGGCAATCGGCCCGGTAGGCGCAGCACTTGGTTGGTGCCGATACCTTCGCGTTGCCAGAACGCCACCATCTCGTCGGAATAGGGGTCGTCCCCCAGGGCGGTCAGATAATCGACGCTGATCCCGCCGCCGCCTCCAGCATTGCGCAAGCGCGCCAGATAAACCGCCGTATTTAGGGTGTCACCGCCATAGGCCAGCGCCATGCCGCCGTCGGGGCGGGCACTTAGCTCGATCATACATTCGCCGATCGCGGCAATTTTCAACTCGTCCGTCATGCCGACAGGACTATAGTATCGGTCCCGGGCACAGGCAATCGAACGAGGTTCAAACCAATCCATGGCTGACTTGACAATCGCACAGGTGATCGATCTTGCGCCCGTCATTCCGGTGTTGAGCATCGAACGACTAGAACACGCGGTGCCCCTGGCTCAAGCCTTGGTCAAGGGTGGTTTGCGGGCCCTGGAGATTACCTTGCGGACCGATGCCGCCCTGGCGGCTATTAGCGCCATAGCCACGTCGGTGCCCAATGCGGTGCCCGGCGTCGGCACCGTCACGACCGTGGCAGAGTTGACCAGTGCAAGGGCGGCGGGGGCCCGCTTTGCCGTCTCGCCGGGTTTTGCCCAGGACCTGGCGAAAGGCGCCGGCGATTTCCCCTTCCTGCCTGGCATCGCCACAGCAAGCGAAGCCATGGCGGCCCAGCGCGCCGGTTTGCGACTCCTGAAATTCTTCCCCGCCGAGGCGATGGGCGGGCGGGTCACGTTGGAAGCTCTTGCCGGACCCTTTGCCAGCCTGACATTTTGTCCCACCGGCGGGATCGGCCGGGACAACGCTGCCGATTATCTGGCCCTGAAGAATGTCCGTTGTGTTGGGGGCAGTTGGGTGGCTCCACGGGCAGCGGTGATAGGCGAACGTTGGGATCTCATTACCGCCCTGGCAGCCGAAGCTGCCGCACTGACGGCATGATAGAGTCGACCGGGAATTGCCGGGTATTATTGCAAATGAAACATTTCCGGTTCCAATAGGTGGCCGTTCTTGGCACAATAGGTTTTGGTAGGTAAATGGGGAGATTCGCATGCGGACGATCCTGGTTCCCTTTTGTGATGATGATCGGGCGGAGGCTGCGTTACGAACGGCCCTATTGATCGCGCTGCGTTACGGCAGCCATGTGGAAGGTTTGCATGCGTGGCGGACGCCACAAATCATTGCCGGCGAGGGCGTGGTTTTTCCATCCGAATCCCTGGCGCGGCTGACCGATGAATCGAAACAGTTCGCTGCCTCTGCCCATCAACGTTTTGATGGGGTGGTAAAGGCCCAGAACGTGGCCTACCACGATATAGCGACGGTTAGTGACGGCGCTAGCTGTAGCTGGCGTGAAGGCGAGGGCGTGGAAAGCGAAATCGTCGGCGACTATGGCCGACTCTTTAATTTGATCGTCATGGGGCGCAGCGAATTGGGCACTTCCGGTGATTGGAAAGCCACCTTGGAAGCCGCCTTGTTTGAAAGTGGGCGGCCGGTCATTTTGGCTGCGGCGGAGGTGCCGGAAAGCATCGGCCGGCACGCGGTCATTGCCTGGAACGGCGCCACCGAGACGGCCCGCACCATTGCCGTCGCCATGCCTTTTTTGCGCAATGCCGAGCGGGTCACCGTGTTGACGGTCGAGGGCGGTACCGTGCCTGGCCCGTCGGCGGATGATGTGGCCCGGCATCTGGGCCGCAATGGCATCGACACCACGACCATGACGGCGGCGCCCGGGCGGCGCAGTATTGGCGAGGCTATGGTAGATGAAGCCGCCACGGCGGGCGGCGATATATTGTTGAAGGGGGCGTTCACCAATAGCCGCCTCCGGCAAATGATCTTCGGCGGCGCCACGCGGGATATTATCAATAAGTCGGTCCTGCCAGTGTTGCTGGCGCGTTAGGCCTGCTGATGGTTTAGAACGGTTCGCCGGCTGGCGATTAGAGGTATTTAGGAATGACTGACGACCCCATGCTTCGGCCCCGCTATACGGGGCTGGCCAGCTTCATGCGGGCCCCCTATCGGGAAACTTGGGAGGGCGTCGATATTGGTCTGATCGGCGTGTCCTTTGATGGCGGCGTGACGAACCGGCCCGGCGCCCGACATGGCCCGCGTGAAATTCGCAATCAATCCAGCCTGATTCGCCGGATCAACCACGCAACGAAAATTTGTCCTTACGATTTGTGTGCGG
>CAUZBE010000097.1:0-8933 GCA_963577885.1 Alphaproteobacteria bacterium | reverse complement strand
CCACAGGCGGCAGCTGTCGGGGCTTATCTCGTCCGCCAGCACGGTACGTACGTCCTCTTCGGAGTAGAGGCGGCCGAATTCAATCTTAAAATCCACCAGGCGGATGCCCACGCCGGCGAAAAGGCCATACAGAATGTCATTGATTCGTAGGCTCAGGGCCATCATGTCGTCGATCTCCGGCGGCGTGGCCCAGCCAAAGGCGGTGATATGTTCCTCGCTGACCAGCGGGTCCCCTAAATCGTCTGATTTATAGCAAAATTCAACGATGGAGCGGGGCAGGGGGGTGCCTTCGGGAATGCCGAGGCGTTTCGAAATAGAACCGGCGGCAACGTTGCGTACGATCACTTCGACGGGAATGATTTCCACCTCTCTGATCAATTGTTCTCGCATGTTCAGGCGCCGCACGAAATGGGTCGGGATGCCAATTTCTGCCAGGCGCAGCATGATATGCTCGGAAATTCGATTATTCAGGACGCCTTTACCGGTAATTACGCCCTTTTTTTCGTTATTGAAGGCGGTGGCATCGTCCTTAAAATATTGCACCAAAGTGCCTGGTTCCGGCCCTTCGTATAGGATTTTCGCCTTGCCTTCGTAGACTTTTCTACGCCTGGCCATGGTAACCTCAATTTTTCTGGGGCGGTGGCTTCTCAGCCGGGCGCTCAGGCCCTCACCGTAGACGTCGACGTATAGCCGATAAGCGGACGCAAAACAACGCCGCCATTGGCCCCTGTCTGGCCGCCTTATTGGCCGGCGACGATATACTCTTGACCTTCCTGTAACTGGAAGCCGCATATATAACTGGAACAGGCCTTCGTCCGTTGTCCGGCCAGGATTTGTATTGGGAGTGAACAATGACCGAAGCGGTGGTGGGTGATGGCGAATTCCGTATTGATCCGGTCTGTGGCATGAAAGTTCCGTTGCCGGCCAAGACGCAATCGTTCGAATATAATGGTGAGATTTACTGTTTTTGCTCGGCTGGTTGTGCCGGTAAATTTAAAGATCATCCACGAGACTATTTGCGCGGTACGGCCCCGGCCGCCGAAAGGACCGGTGGATCTGGCGCTGGGGGCGGCCACATCTGTCCTATGTGTCCCGAAGTTTGGAGCGCCACGCCGGCGAGCTGTCCCAGTTGCGGCATGGCACTGGAGGCCGTTTCGGTCGCCGTCGAGGCTGAACCAAATCACGAACTGATCCAAATGACCCGGCGCTTCTGGGTCGCATCCACCCTTACGCTGCCGGTCTTGTTTCTGGCCATGGGCGAGATGGTGCCGGGCGTGGCAAGCCTTGTCAGGGGCACTTGGAATCCTTGGGCACAGCTTGCCCTGGGCAGCCCAGTGGTGTTGTGGGCCGGCTGGCCATTTTTCGAACGCGGCGCGAAGTCCTTGGTGACCATGAAGCTAAATATGTTCACGCTGATCGCTATCGGGACGGGGGCGGCCTATGGCTATAGCGTCATCGGCGTGTTGTATCCCGGCATTTTCCCCGACGGTTTTCGCGATGCCGAGGGGCGGGTCTCCATTTATCTCGAAGCGGCGGCGGTCATCATCACCCTGGTGCTGTTGGGGCAGATCATGGAATTGCGCGCCCGGGAACAGACCTCCGGCGCCTTGCGGGCCTTGCTGAATTTGGCGCCCAAGACCGCGCGGCGCCTGCGTGATGATGGCGAGGAGAGGGAAGTCAGTCTGGCCCAGGTGCGCCCTGGCGACCGCCTACGTATTCGCCCTGGCGACGGCATCCCGGTGGACGGCAAGATTATTGACGGGCACAGCTCGGTGGATGAATCGATGATCACCGGCGAACCAATTCCGGTAGAGAAATTGCCTGGTGATCGCGTCATCGGTGGCACTCTCAATGGTACCGGGGCCTTGGTGATGCGCGCCGACAAGGTGGGCGCGGCAACCATGCTGGCCCGCATCGTGCAAATGGTGGCGGCGGCGCAACGCAGCCGGGCCCCCATCCAGCGCGTTGCCGACACGGTGGCCGGGTACTTCGTTCCCGCCGTGGTCGGCTGTGCCGTTCTTGCCTTCATCACCTGGGCGGTATGGGGACCCGCGCCGGCCCTGGCCCACGCCCTGTTGGCGGCGGTCTCGGTGCTGATTATCGCCTGTCCCTGCGCCCTCGGCCTGGCGACTCCAATGTCCATTATGGTCGGTACCGGGCGCGCTGCCCAGACAGGGGTGTTAATCAAAAACGCCGAGGCGTTGGAGTTGTTTGAAAAGGTCGATACCCTGGTTGTCGACAAGACCGGTACCTTGACGATGGGCAAGCCGGCATTGATGAAGGTGGTGACCGCCGCGGGCTTTGGCGAGGACGAGGTGCTTGGCCTGGTGGCCAGCCTGGAGCGGGCCAGCGAACATCCCTTGGCGGAGGCCATAGTGGCCGGCGCCAAGGCGCGTGGCATCGAGCTGGCTGAGCCCAGCAGTTTTCAGGCCACGATCGGCAAAGGGGTCGCCGGCAAGGTCAACGGGCGCGTGGTTGCCTTTGGCAATGCCGCCCTGTTGGCCGAACGAGGCGTGGATATTTCCAACATCGAGAATTTACAGCTGGCGGCTGACGAACTGCGCCGCCAGGGCGCCACCGCGATGTTCGCCGCCGTGGACGGCGCGGCGGCTGGGTTGATCGCTGTGGCCGATCTGATCAAGGGAACCACCCCCGATGCCATCCGCGCCTTGCATGCCGAGGGCTTGCGTATAGTGATGTTGACCGGCGATAACCGCACCACGGCGGAGGCCGTGGCGGCGCGGCTTGGCATCGACGAGATCGTCGCCGACGTATTGCCCGACGAGAAGAGCGCGGCGGTACGCCGATTACAGGAACAGGGACATGTGGTGGCCATGGCCGGTGACGGCGTCAATGACGCCCCGGCCCTGGCCCAGGCCGACATCGGTATTGCCATGGGTGCGGGCACCGACGTGGCGATCGAAAGCTCCGGCGTCACCCTGGTCAAAGGTGACCTCACCGGCATCGTCAGGGCCCGTAAGATCAGCCGGGCGACCATGGGAAACATCCGGCAGAACCTGTTCTTTGCCTTTTTCTACAACGCCCTTGGGGTGCCGTTGGCGGCCGGGGTTCTGTACCCGTTCTTTGGCCTGCTGCTGAGCCCAGTCATCGCGGCTGCGGCCATGAGCTTGAGTTCGGTCACGGTTATCACCAACGCACTACGCCTACGCCAGACACAATTGGATATCTGACCAGGAGTATTGGAGACGCCGCCCGGGCCACCGGTCTTACGGAAAAGACCATTCGCTATTACGAGGGCATTGACCTTGTCGTGGCTGATCGTTCGGGGAACGTCTACCGCAACTATTCGGATGCCCATGCCCACACAGCTGCAGTTCGTGGAAAGAGTGCGACGGTTGGGTTTCTCCATCGAAGTTTGCCGAGCCCTGCTACCCCTGTATGAAGACTAAAATCGGACCAGTGCCGAGGTTAAAGGCATCGCCAAGAAGCACCTGGACGAGATTGAGGGGAAAATCATCGAACTGCAAAACCTGCAGCAAAACTTGTCGCATCTGATAGAGCATTGCGCCGGCGACCAACGCCCCGATTGCCTGATCATCGACGATCTTGCTGATGGATTTCATGAATTTCCAGATGACGATCGAAAGCTGCATTGCCGGGCGAAGATCGCATGGGCGCCAATTTCCGGACATGGAGGGCTAGCAATTAGAGGTGAAAAGGCCCAGTTATCAGGTTGCTTCATCCGCTGTGGACAGCTATGGGTGGGGCAATGAGTAGATAATCCAAGTGCGGGAGCTGCGTTGCCATGACCACCTTTGACAAACGTGAAACATCATTCGAGGCGAAGTATGCCCACGATCAGGAAACCGTCTTCAAAATTGGCGCCCGGCGCAACAAATTACTTGGCCTTTGGATGGCCGAACATCTTGGCCTGGAAGGGGCGGATGCGGACGCCTACGCGAAACAGGTGATCGCCTCTGATTTCGAAAAGCCGGGTGACGAGGATGTGTTCGAAAAAGTCTGGGCTGATGTCCAGGGCAAGGGTCTAGATTTAAGCGAGGATCAGGTGCGCCAGAAGATGAAGGCGTTGCTGGAAGTGGCCCGGGAACAGATTACTTCGGAATAAGCACCGTTTCGGCGGACATGTTTTAATTGTCTGAATTCTGACTAAGTATCGTGCGCGGCGAAGACCCGTTCAAAAATGGTGGCCACATGTTTAGTATGATAATCCAGATCGAACATGGCCTCTAATTCTGTTTCTGAAATAGCGGCCATGACTTCACCGTCGGCCTTCAGCAGATCCAGAAAATTTCCTTCGCCGCGCCAGACCGGCATGGCGTTCCGCTGCACATAGGTATAAGCGTCTTCGCGGCTGACGCTGGCCTGGGTCAAAGCCAGCAGCACCCGTTGCGAGAAGATCAAGCCGCCCAGGCGATCCAGGTTTGCCTGCATGTTTTCCGGATATACCGTTAACTTGTCGATCACCCCGGTCAGGCGGTTTAGGGCAAAATCCAGGGTTACGGTCGCATCGGGTGCGATGCCCCGTTCGACGCTGGAGTGGGAGATGTCGCGCTCGTGCCACAGAGCGACATTTTCCAAGGCTGGCATGGCGGTCATCCGCACCAGACGCGCCAGGCCGGTCAAATTTTCCGTTAACACCGGGTTGCGCTTGTGCGGCATGGCGGATGAACCTTTTTGGCCTTCGGCAAAAAACTCCTCCACCTCCAGAACTTCCGAACGCTGTAGGTGGCGTATTTCCGTTGCCAGCCGTTCGATGGAGGAAGCAATCACGGCCAGGGTTGAAAAATACATGGCATGGCGGTCGCGGGGGATGACCTGGGTTGACACCGGCTCCACGGTCAAACCCAGGGCGTTGGCCACATGTTGTTCTACCGCCGGATCGATGTTGGCGAAAGTACCTACCGCGCCCGATATGGCGCAGGTCGCGATTTCTTCCCGCGCACGGCGCAAGCGGTCGCGGCAACGGTCAAACTCCGCATAAGCCTGGGCCAGCTTCAGGCCGAAGGTAGTTGGTTCCGCGTGGATGCCATGGCTGCGGCCGATACAAATATCGTCTTTGTGCTCAAAGGCCCGGCGGCGCAATACCGCCAACAGTTGGTCCATATCGTCCAGCAGCAAATCCGTGGCGCGCACCAGTTGCACGCTGAAACAGGTATCCAGAACATCCGACGAGGTCATGCCCTGGTGCACGAAGCGGGCGGCGGGTCCCACATGTTCGGCCAGGTTGGTCAGAAAGGCGATGACGTCGTGGTGGGTTTCCCGCTCGATCTGGTCAATCCGGGCGACTTCAAACGCGCCCTTTTCCCAGACCTCCCTGGCTGCCGCTTCCGGGATCACGCCCAGCTTGGCCTGGGCATCGCAGGCATGCGCCTCGATCTCAAACCAGATTTGAAACTTACTTTCGGGCGACCAGATGGCCGCTATTTGCGGGCGCGAATAGCGCGGGATCATAGGCACGACCCTTATATCAAAGTCTTTAGCGAATTGCTTGGGTGCCTTTCATACACTGATCAGATTAGCCAGGAAAGCGGGACTTTAGCCATTTTTCCAACTTGCACGTTCGTTAAGAACTGGCATAATCTACTAATCAATTATCGCCACTCCAAATATAACCTCAAAATACGGGGGTTTTTTAGGCTGCACAAAACCGGAGAAATTGCTATGACGCATGAAATTTCACGACGTTCAATACTTAAAGGTGCTGCTGCCGTTGGTGCGGCTGGTAGCCTTCCCATGATACCCTTTGCGGCCCAGGCGGCTGACGAAATTATCGTCGGTGGTCTGCACGATTTGTCGGGTTTCATCGATTTCGCCGGTATTCCCATGAACCAGATCATGTTGATGGCAATCGAGGAAATCAACGCCAAGGGCGGCCTGCTAGGCAAGAAGGTCAAGGGAGTGGTCTATGACCCACAGACCAACATGTCCTTGTATTCCCAATACGCGATCCAGTTAGCCCTGAAAGATAAGGCCGCCGTGGTCATGGGCGGTATTACCTCTGCCAGCAGGGAAACTATCCGGCCGATCCTGCATCGCTACAAGACTCTGTATTTTTACAACACTCTCTATGAAGGGGGCGTCTGCGACCGCAACGAGATCTCGTTGGGCACCACCCCGGCGCAGACCGTTGAGAAGCTGGTCCCCTACACTATGGGACTATGGGGCAAAAAAGTTTACACCATCGCGGCTGACTATAACTATGGCCAAATCACCGCGGCTTGGGTGAAACGTTATGTGGAGCAGAACGGCGGAGAGGTCGTTTCGACCGACTTCTTCCCCCTTGATGTCACGAACTTCGGCCCGACCATCTCTAAAATTCAAAGCGCCAAGCCCGACATGGTGATGAGCGTTCTGGTCGGCACCGGCCATCTTGGTTTTTACAATCAATGGGCTGCGGCGGGCATGAAGAATGAAATTCCCATCGCCTCCACCACCTTTGGCGCCGCCGGTGCCGAGCTGGAGATACTCAAGCCGGAAGTCGCCAACGGCATCATCACCTGCTATGGCTATTATCCCTCCATTGACTCGCCGGCCAACAAGGCGTGGGTGGCACAGGTAAACAAACGCTATCCTGAAAAGACCCCGTTGTTGTCCGAACTATCCGCCTTCACCTGGGAAGGCATGATGATATGGGCAGATGCCGTGCGTACAGCTGGTAGCCTGGATCGTATGAAGCTGATCGAGGTGATGGAATCCGGTAAGACTTATGACATGCCGTCCGGTCAGTGCGCCATCGACCCGCTGACCCATCATGCGATCCGCGATGTCTATATCGCCGATTTGAAGGATAAGACGTACATCATCAAGAAGAAGTTTTCACAGGTTCAACCGGCTGATACACAGCTGGTTTGCAACTTGAAGGAAACGCCGAATGCGAACAAGCATTACGAAATATCGCTTGAGTAGCTCGTAACTGCGCTTCGCCGCCCGGGCCGCCTGAATAGGCGGCCCGGGCCACTAACAAAAAAAGACGGGATGGACTTCCATGGATTTTTCCCTGGTGGTGGCGATTGAGTTATTGCGCGAGGTCGCCGGCCTGATATTGATCGCTACCGGGCTTGCGATCATCTTTGGCATGATGCGGGTGATCAACATCGCACATGGCGAATTCATGATGTTGGGCGGTTACACCGTCGTTCTGACAACAAAAATGGGCGTCAATATCTGGGTCGCAATTCTGATACTGGCGCCCCTGGCTGTTGGTGTCTTCGGCATCGTCGTGGAACGCCTGATTATCCGGCACCTCTATGGACGGATAATCGATTCACTGCTGGCGACCTGGGGCCTGAGCCTTTTCCTGATTGGTTTTGTCACGGTCGTATTTGGCAATACGGTTGAAGGCGTCTCCACACCCTTCAGCGGATTTGCCATCGGGCAGTATTCCGTGGCGATCTACACCTTTTTCCTGATATTCGCTGCCGTGGCCTTCATGTCTTCCGTTTACTTTACCTTGCGGTATACCCAGGCCGGTCTGATCGCCCGGGCGACAATGCAGAATCCGGATATGGTGGAATGCCTCGGCGTAAATTCTAAGATTGTTTACATGACCACTTTTGGTATTGGCGCGGCCTTTGCCGGTCTGGCGGGCGGCCTTTTGGCGCCGATCAGCGGCGTGGTGCCCGGAATGGGCGCGCTACTTATCGGCAAGGCGTTCATTACCGTTGTCACGGGTGGCGCTGCCGTGGTCGCTGGGACCCTAAGTTCGGCTAGTATTCTAGGCACCATTAGCCAGGCGGTGACTTTTGCCACGGGGCCGGTATTTGGTGATGCGACGCTGTTGTTCGTCGCCCTGATCTTGCTGCGCATTCTGCCACAGGGCATCACCGGCCGTATTTTCACGCGCAGCGTCTGAGATATCTGGTGCAATCATGAGGAACCTATGTTGAGCAATGTTTCCAAGGATTGGCGGGGCGCCGGTTTCGTTACGATACTGGGCGTGGCAATCCTGATTTTCGTACCGATCCTGTTTGATCTGTTCGAGGTGCTGCAGATGACGAAATACGTGGTGCTGTCGCTGTTCGCCCTAAGTTTGGCCTACATTTGGGGCTTTGGCGGCATCTTGAGTTTTGGCCAGGCCGGTTTCTTCGGCCTGGGCGGCTATGTCTTCGCCGTTTCCGCCATCAATATGGGAGAGACGACGGTACCCTTCCTCATGGCCATTGGGGCTTGCGCCCTGTTCGCCGCGGCCCTGGGCTATTTTATGTTTTACGGCCGTTTGAGCGATGTCTATCTGGGCGTGGTCACGCTTGTCGTGACGCTGATATTGTGGAAGCTTATTAATCATACCGCCGGCCCCGAGTATATTATCGGCAAGGCCCGTCTGGGCGGCTTCAACGGCGTACCCTCCATCCCCATCATGAGCCTGCCCTGGCAGCCCGGCCAGGAGATGGAGCCGGCCCAGATGTTCCAGTATTTCATGGCCATCCTGATCGCCGTCTATGTGTTGTTGCATGCCTTGATTAAATCAAAATTTGGCCGGGTCGCCATATCCATCCGCGAGAACGAAATTCGCACTAGCCTCCTGGGCTATGACGTGCGTCTTTATAAACTGTGCATCTTTTCGATTGGCGGCGCCGTCGGTGGTGCGGCGGGGGCTATGTGGGCAAGTTATCAGACATTCGTGGATCCCAATATTTTCAGCTTGGAGTGGTCGGCGAAATGTTTGATCTGGGTGATGGCAGGAGGCGTCGGCACTTTATTCGGACCTATTGTCGGGGTCCTTGCGCTGGAATATTTATCGTTCCAGCTGGGCCAGACGGCACTGATGAATAACCTGATCGTATTGGGGACCATTCTGATGTTACTGGTCCTGCTGCTGCCAAAGGGACTCTTTCCTACCTTCCGCGATCTGGTTGTAAAGCTATGGCGGCGACGCGGCGGATCGACAGATGAGGGAGCGCCATAATGGTAGCGCAGCCCATTCTGACGACCTCGCAGCTGACAATGCGGTT
>CAUZBE010000096.1:0-8943 GCA_963577885.1 Alphaproteobacteria bacterium | reverse complement strand
GCCAATCTCGTAATCGCCGATCGGTTTGCCCTTGTTCTCACAGGTTACTTCAATCGGCGCATCGAAGGCGCTGAGGGTCGTCATGCCCATGGTCTCGGTCATGCTATAGCAATATTGGCCATCAAGGAGAGAGAATCTGCCCGCCTATTTCAAGTCCAGATCACCAATAGTTTCTTCTACCGGCCGAGAATGGTGACGCACATGGCCGCGGCATCACTGCCAAGGCTGCCGCCACCGTTATGGGCGAGCGCCAGTTTGGCGCCTTCGACCTGGCGCTTGCCGGCTCGGCCTTGCAATTGTTCCGTCAACTCAACAATCTGCGCGATCCCTGTGGCGCCGACCGGATGGCCCTTGCGCAACAGCCCGCCGGAAGTATTTACGGGCAGCCGCCCGCCCAGTTTTGTCACACCGTCGCGGATCAACTTGGCGCCTTGGCCCTCACCGCAGAGACCAAGCTTTTCATAGGTCGTGATTTCCGCCGGGGCGGAGGCATCATGCAGCTCAATGACGCTGAGATCTCCGGGCCCCACGCCCGCCGCCTCGTAGGCTTCGCGGGCGCAGACTTCGGCCACGGTTTCCTCGTCCTCCGCCCGGTCCCAGCCCGAGCGCAGCACGCTGGCCGCCACGCGCACGGGACGGGCAAGGCCCAGCTCGCGCGCCTTGCGTTCGCTGACCAGGACCACCGCCGCGGCGCCGTCGCCAATGGGTGAGCACATGGGCCTGGTTAACGGCTCGGCGATCATCGGCGCCCCTAGGACCTCTTCCACCGTCAAGACACCCCTGAACTGGGCCCGGGAATTAAGGCTGCCATGGAAGGAGTTCTTGGCAGAGACGCCGGCCAGATCCGCCGCCGTGGCGCCGTATTTTTCCATATAGGCACGAGCCGAGGCGGCATAGAAATCCATGAACATGGAGCGTTTCTCGCCGGCCCCGGAAGCCGCCGTGCTGGCGCCGCTTGCCGCGGCCTCCTGTGCCAGCCGCGCCTTGATCTCCACCAACTCTTCTACATCGACGGCGCCCGAGAAGGCCGCGAAGCTTTTCTGCTTGTCCGCGTGGTAAAGCTTTTCTACGCCAAGGGCCAAAACCACGTCATAGCAGCCCAAGGATGCCATGGCGCTCGCCTGATTGAACGCGGTCGAGGCGGAAGCGCAGGCATTTTCCACGTTGATCACCGGTATGCGCCCGATGCCGGCGGCACGCAGCACTACCTGACCACGGATGCTTTCCTGGCCGGTGACAAGGCCGGCCGCTGCGTTGCCCACATAGGCGGCTTCAAGGTCGGATTTATCTAGGCCCGCATCCAGAAGGGCGGCTGCCACGGCCTCGGCCCCGATCGATTTCATGCCGCGGTCCAAATGTTTACCAAACTTCGTCATGCCTACACCGGCGATAATGGCGTTCATACGCATGGGGTTTTCCTTTTCTCTCCAGACCGGCGATCCCAGTTTGATTGTATGATCGCAATAATTCGGATATTTTGGCCATAGCTAATTCCTCGAGGTTTTTCCGCATCATTTGGGGTTTTGATCATATCCACCGACGCCAACGACCGTTATCGCCTGCTGGGTACGCTCGGTTCGCCCTATTCCATGAAACTGCGGGCGATCATGCGCTATCGGCGGCTGCCCCATGACTGGGTCTTGCGCACCACACGCAACCAGGCCGAGACCGAGTATATGAAACCTAATTTACTGCCTATGCTGCGCTATCCGGGCGAGGATCGGTATCGGGTGGATACGACGCCCCTGGCTTATGATTTGGAGGCGCGCCATCCGCGCCAACGCTCGATCATTCCCGACGATCCGGGCCTGGCCTTCCTCTGCCACCTGCTGGAGGACATGGCGGACGAATGGCTGACCAAGGCGATGTTCCATTACCGCTGGTTCCATGCCGCCGATATTGACTATGCCGCGCACTGGATCGCCGATGACGCCTTTCCCGATACACGGGGCGCGGAACGGGACGCCATGGCCACGCATTTTGCCGACCGGCAGATCGGGCGGATGCCCATCGTCGGCTGTACGCCGGAGAATGCCCCGGTGATCGAGGATAGTTTTCACCGCATCCTCGCACTCCTGGAAAGCCGGGTTAGCGTCTATGATTTCCTCTTTGGCAGCCGGCCAAGTTTGGCCGATTTCGGTCTCTTCGGGCAGTTGAAGACGTTGGCGACGGACCCCAGCCCCATGGCGATCATGCGGGCTTCGGCTATGAAAACGGAAAGCTGGGCGCGGCAATTGGATGATGCCTCAGGCATCGAAGGGGACTGGCTGGCCGGTGGCGATGATCTGCCGCCCGCCACATTGGGCCTGTTGGCATTGGCCGGGGACTATTACCTGCCGTTTCTGTTAGCCAATGCCGCCGCCATGGACCGGGGCGAGAAGACTTTTTCCCTGACCTATGCCAAGGGGCCGTACAGCCAGGGGACCTTTGGCTATCAGGTCAAATGCCTGATCGAATTACGCCGGCGTTTTGGCGAATTGAACGGTGAGGCCGCGGCTCGGACCCGCTCTATTCTGCAAAAAACCGGGTGCCTGGAGGCCTTAAGCTAATAGGAATGTTTTAAGCGAAGGACAATCCTGCCTGAACCATACCGGATACTCGGATCCGAGCTTTCCCCTATTCCGTGAAGACGCTATCCTATTTTCGTTCCAAGAACATTCCCCATGAATGGGTCCTGCGTAATCCATCGAATATGGAGGCGTTCCAGAAATACGCCAAGTTGCCCCAGTTCCCCCTGGTGGTCACCCCTGACGGCCAGGGTATCCAAGGCTCCACGCCGATCGTCGAAAAGCTGGAAGCGTTGTATCTGGAGCCCTCTATCCATCCAGACGAACCCACCGCCGTCTTCGCCTCGGCCCTATTGGAGGAATATGGCGATGAATGGGTCAACAAGCCCATGTTCAATTACCGCTAGTATTACCAGCCGGACCAGATCTCTATCGCCGGGCGGATCGTCGCCAGAGCGTTTGGCGCCAAGGGCGAGGCCCTGGTCACGGCATCCGCCCAGTTGCGCGAGCGCATGGTGGGCCGCTTGCATGTGGTCGGTTCGTCAGAGGCGGCCAAGCTGGTTATCGAAGCGTCCCTGGCCGGTCTGCTGGCGCTGCTGGAACGCCACCTGGATGGCCGTGATTATTTGTTCGGCGGGCGCTATTATGCTAGATAGGGCGCTCCGAACCCTGGCCTAGTGCGGGCGCATGTTAAACCCCGGGAAAAGGCGGTCCGTTCGAGGAATGGGCCGGGTTGCAAGCCACCCTGATGCCTATTCTAAGCCAACCGGTCGCCACTTTGATTCTGGCCTGGAGCGTGGCCAACGCCAAGGCCCTGATGGCCGGTGAAGAGACCTTCTCGGTCGAGCTGGGGGGCCAGACGTTCTACCAAGATACGGGAAAATACCATGCCCGGTCCCTGCGTGTGTTGCGCCAACGCTACCAGAGCCTGGAGGTGGCTGACAGAGGGGGGTAGGCGCGGCCTTGGCCGACAACCACTGCCTGCCTTATCTCAGCGAATAGCACCAACGACCAAGGCGCATTGCCTTTTCCGCCGCTGCGGTTAGGATCGGCCCGGCACATTTAAGGGAGACAGTTTGTGGCGGAAACTCGCGTTCAATCAGAGATTACCGGCAAAGTTTGGGCCATCGAAGCCAAGATTGGCGATGCCCTAGAAGAAGAAGACACAATTATTGTATTGGAATCCATGAAGATGGAGATCCCCGTGGTAGCGCCGTCTGGCGGGACCTTGAAGGAAATTCTTGTACAGGAAGGCGATGCCGTGACCGTGGGTCAGGACGTCGCTATCATGGAAGGTTGAAGTTTTGACATAGAGCCGCACAAAGTCTGTTGGAGGCGACATGAGCGAGCAAAAGGCCGAGGCCCCCGAGGCGCCGATATTCAATCCATTCTCACCGGATTTTCTGCGCGACCCTTATCCCGCCTTCCGTAAGCTGCGGGCAACGGCGCCTATTCATCGCACTGAAATAGGCTTTTGGGTCGCCTCGCGCTATGAGGACGTGATGCTAATCCTGCGCGATAAACGCTTCGGCAAGAACTATGTCGCGCGCACAGAGAAGGTGCATGGCCCGAACATCTGGGAACAGCCGGTCTATGCCGCCATGCGCCATTGGATGCTGGTCATGGACCCACCCGATCATGGCCGCCTGCGCGGCCTGGTGGCGCGCGCCTTTGCCCCCCGGCATCTGACCGCCCTGCGCCCGCGTATACAGCAGTTAGTGGATGACAGCCTGGACAAGATCCAGGTCAATTCCCAGGGCCATGGCGAGATGGATTTTATCTCCGAATTCGCCCATCCCCTGCCCGTACACGTAATCTGCGACATGCTAGGCATCCCTCAGGACGAGCGCCAGCAATTCTTTGAGGGTTCCCGCATATCCGGCCGGCTGATTGACCCGACGCCCATGACCCCGGACGAGTTGAAGGAAATCAACGCGGGCCATTTGAAACAGGCCGCCTATTTCAGGATATTGTTTGAGAAGCGGCGGAAGCATCCCGGCGACGATATCACCACGGAATTGCTGCAGGCTGCGGAAGATGGCGATAAATTGAGCGATGACGAACTAACTGCCAACATCATGTTGTTGTTTGGGGCCGGCCACGAGACCACCGTGAACCTGTTGGGCAACGGCCTGCTGGCCCTGCTGAGCTATCGGGACGAATGGGAGAAGCTAAAAGCCAATCCGTCCCTGGTGGCCGGCGCGGTGGAGGAGATGCTGCGCTTTGATAGCTCGGTTCAGATGACCGGGCGGACGGCGATGGAGGATGTGGAGATCAACGGCGTCACCGTGCCGGCGGGCGAGCCCATATTAAACCTCCTCGGCGCCGCCAACCGCGATCCTGATCGCTATGACGGGGCCGAGGAATTCAAGGTAGACCGGAAAGATGTACGCCCGACCTCGTTCGGGGGCGGTATTCATCATTGCATCGGCGCACCCCTGGCCCGGCTCGAGGCCGAGATAGCCTTTACCACCCTGATCAAGCGCCTGCCCGATTTGCGCCTGGCAAAGCCCGACGATCCGGACTGGCGCCTGACCTTTACCCTGCGTGGCCTGACCACCCTGCCCGTTGCCTGGTAAAGGCCAGGCATAGGGGAAAAATTCGAACCCAAACGGGCCGCGCAGAATAAGCGCATATTCAACATTGAAACTGTTGATCTAGGCTGCGACGGCGGCTCTGCGCCCCTGCGCCGCCCCTGTGGAGACAGGCGCCCAGAGCATTTTCAGAATGAAAAAGCTCTGGGCGCACTGGCGTGAACGAAAAAAGCTAATCCTGCTTCGATGACTATCGAAACGAAATTAATTCACCAGGCGGAGCTGGTAGGGGCTATCCAGGGAAAATGCCGGGATCTCGACGTCAAAATGTGTGCCCCCGCTGTCGGCCATTTCATAGGTTCCGACCATGATGCCTGACGGCGTCGTCAGCGGGCACCCGGAGGTATATTCAAAGTTCTCGCCCGGCTCCAGCACCGGCTGTTCGCCGATCACGCCAGGCCCTTGCACTTCCTCCACATGACCATTGGCATTGGTAATGACCCAGTGCCGGTTCAACAGTTGCACCGTCTCGGCCCCGCCATTTTCGATGATAACGGTGTACAGCCAGAAATATTCCTTCGCCGCCGGTTTCGATTGCTCGGCCAGGAACTGCGGCCGCACCTGCACCGTAATATCCCGTGTCGTCGCCGTATACATCACCATGGCCTTCTTGTGGTCTCTCCGTTGGGATAACAGTTAGCCTCCGTTAGGCGCCATGGCAAGAGGATAAGCCAGTGCGGCGCGGTTTGCCTTGCCCCAGGGCCGCTGGGCGGGCAACATGCGGGCATGTGAAAATTGCAGGGTGGTACGGCGCAGCCATGAAAGACCTGATCGAAGAGTTACGGCAACGCCGCACGGCCAGCTTGGAACTGGGTGGCAAGAAACGCGTGGCGCGCCAGCATGATCAAGGCAAGCTTACGGCACGGGAGCGGGCCGATCTGTTGTTCGATAGCAATACCCTGGAAGAGCTGGGCCAGCTGGCGACCCATGTCCATACCCCGGTCACCACCATTCCCGATAAGAACACCCCGGCCGATGGCGTAGTCACCGGGTTTGGCAAGATCGAAGGGCGGCCGGCGGCGGTGATAGCCGAGGATTTCACGGTTTTGGGTGGCTCGCTCGGCATTAATAATTTCCACAAGAAATGCCGCATGATCGAACTGGCCCAGCGGGACAAACTGCCCATCGTCTGGCTGTTCGATGGTGCCGGCGCGCGCACTGACGAGTTCATTGGCGAGGGCCTGGCACCCATGCATCATTTCATGGCGGTGGCACGGCTGTCCGGCGTGACGCCCCAGGTCGCGGGCGTTCTGGGGCCCACGGCGGGGGACAGCTCTTTACTGGCGGCGATGATGGAGTTCATCGTCATGGTCGAGGGCACGGCCATGCTGGCCGCCGGCGGACCGCCCCTGGTCAAGGTCGCCACCGGCGAGAATGTTACCAAGGAGGAGCTGGGCGGGGCCGATCTGCATTGCCGCATCTCAGGCGTGGGGGATAACAAGGCCACGGACGATCATGACGCCATTACCCAGATCCGCCGCTATCTCTCCTACATGCCCACCAACGCCTATCAATATCCCCCGTACGTGGCGCCTGATGACAGCCCGGACCGCCGCGACGATGAACTCGCCGTCATCATCCCCGCCAATCGGCGCCGGCCCTATGACATGATGAAAATTATCGAGCGAGTGGTGGACCGGGGCAGTTTCTTTGCCATAAAGCCCGATTACGCCAAGATGATGATCACCGGCCTCGCGCGGCTGAACGGTCATGCGGTGGGGATCATCGCAAACCAGCCCAAAGTCATGGCCGGCGCCATCACGGCGGCCGCCGGCGCCAAGCACCGCCATTTCATGGATCTGTGCAATGCCTTTCACCTGCCCGTCGTCTTCCTGATGGATACGCCCGGCGTGATGACCGGCCCGCAATCGGAGAAGGAAGGCGCCCTGCGCGCAGGCATGGCCATCGCACATTCCTTTGCCTTTGCCCGGGTACCCCTGTTGTGCCTGACCGTGCACAAGGGCTTTGGCTATGGCGCCGCCGCCATGGGCGGGCTGGGGGCGGGGCAATCCACCGCGCTGGCCTGGCCCAGCGCCGATTTCAACGCCATTCCCCTTGATAGCGGCATTCAAGCCGCCTATCAGGCGGTGTTGGCGGCGGCGGAGGACCCGGCCACCGAACAAGCCCGCCTGGAAGCGGAACTGGGAGCTCTTTGCGGCGCCTTCCCGGCCGCCGAGCAGGTTAAGATCGATGACATTATCGAACCGCGCGAGACCCGACCCCGGCTGATCCAGGCCCTGGAACGTGCCCTGTCACAGCGCACCCAGGCCCCGGTGCCCGCTACCCGGTCGGGCGTCCTACCGTGAGCGCCTGAGCACTATTTTTGCTCTGGTGCATGGCTTAAAACCGCATATGATCGCGGCAAATGAATGATCCAGGGGTATACGCGTGCTGTTCACATTAGCCAAGGAACAACGCCAAATTCAGGACGCCATCCGCCGGGTGGCGGTGGAGAAAGTGGCGCCCCGGGCCGCCGCCATAGATGCCGAGGCGGCCTATCCCCAGGACATGTTCGATCTGTTGCGGGATTTGGGCCTGTTCACCCTGCCTTTTCCCAGCAAATACGGCGGTTCGGGCAGCATGATCTCGGCCTGCGTTGCGGTGGAGGAGTTGTGCCGGGTCTGTTACAACACCGCCTATCTTCTGGTGGTGCAATGGACACCCTTTGGCGCCATCCTAGCGGGCGGTAACGAGGCCCAGAAAGCCCGCCTTCTGCCCGGCCTGGCGAGCGGTGAGCTGCGGGCGGCATTCTCCACCACCGAGGCGCAAAGCGGCTCCGACGTGGCCGGCATCCGCACGCGAGCGCAGCGGGTGGCGGGCGGCTATTGCCTGAACGGGGCCAAGATCTGGTGCACCAATGCCGCAGTCTCGGATTTCATCCTGGTGGCGGCAAAAATTGTCGATGCGGGCGAGGCCGTGGCACAAGCCCAGCGCAGCGCCATCAACCTGTTCATAGTGGCGCGCGACACCCCCGGCTTCACCCCCGGGCCGCCAGAAAATAAAATGGGAGCCCGTGGCGTGCCCTCCTGCCCGCTGTTCCTGGACGACGTTTTTATTGCTGATGAGGACCGCCTGGGCGCCGAGGGCATGGGCTTTAAGATAGTCATGGAAGCCTTCAATCAATCCCGCCCGATCATCGGCGCCCGTGGCGTCGGGTTGGCCCAAGGGGCCATGGACCTGGCCATCGCTTTCGTCCGCGAACGGGCCGCCTTCGGCCAGCCGGTTAGCAATTTCCAAGGGGTGCGCTGGATGCTCGCCGACATGGCGATCCAGATCGAGGCGGCGCGCAGTTTGGTTTATCGTGCGGCGGCCATGGTGGATGCCGGGATTTCCGGCGCGGAACTGGCCCAGGCGGCGGCCATCGCCAAGGCCCAGGCCACGGATACGGCCATGGCCGTGGCCACGGACGCGGTGCAATTGTTCGGCGCCGCCGGGATTTCTAACGACTATCCCATCAACCGTTATTTCCGCGACGCCAAGGTGCTGCAGATTGTCGAAGGCACCAACCAGATCCAACGCAACATCATCGCCAATAATCTTTTGGGGCGGATCTGATGCGTTTTTCAGAGACGCCATGCCGGCCCGTCCGCCCGCGCAATCATATGATTGGGGCGGACGGGTGGACGCGCGGGCCGACATGGCCATACACATAGAGGACTATCACATGAGCAATATGGAAATCGTCGGCCTGGGCTTTTATTTCGAGGATCTACCCCTGGGCCGGACCTTTCAGACCATCGGGCGCACCATCACCGAGGCCGATATCGTCAACTTCATCAACACCACCGGCATGACGGAAGTACTGTTCATGAACATGGAATTCCTGGCCGAGGAATCCGATA
>CAUZBE010000095.1:0-8961 GCA_963577885.1 Alphaproteobacteria bacterium | reverse complement strand
GCGCATCGATATCCTGACGGCCGCCGCATCACCGTTCAACACGGGAGCCGGCGTGTTTGGGACTTTCTTCCTGGGTGTGGATCCCCAAGGCTCTAAGCCCAACCCGTTCACAGCCAATCTGTTTGACTTACCGGCGATCGTCAGCGCAGGCGGCGCCTTTCAAATTTACATTGGTAAAGTAGATAATCAGGGTGATTTGATCGCGGGATTGGATAATGTCAGCGTCCTGGCTGGAACCGGAGTTCCCGAGCCAGCCACTCCGGCCCTGTTTGGCCTCGGCCTCGGGGGTCACGGCTTGGCACAGCGTCATAAGCAAAAGGTGGCCCTGAATACACCCAAATATTTACAGGTTGTGTGAGGCGGCGGCCCTTCGGGGCCGCCGTTTTCTATTCTGTACTAATACGAGCCGGCGCTGATAAAGACCTAACGCAACTCTACACCCAGCACATCAAACGCGCTGGATATCGCGGGGGTGGTTGTACCGGTTCCTGCCCGGTATTTCAGGAAAACCGCACCTGTGCCGTACCGGGGGTGATGACGTCACCTTTTTCATTCTTGATGAAGATGTCCATATCCACGGTCTTGGCGGCCGGATCGACGGCGGTGATGACGCCGCCAGAAGTCAAGGTTTCACCCAGATACGAGGCGCGCCGGTTGGAATAGTTGAAGCGGGTCAAAGTGCCACTATCGCCCATCCAATTGAGCACAACCTGGTTCAGCCAGTCGCCCTGCAACGGGCCATCTATTACCACGCCGGGGTGTTTTTCTACCTGTGTGGTGTAGGTCTCGTCATAGTGGATGCGATGGGGGTTCCAAATTATGGCGTTGTATAAAAACAACGACACATTGGTCGCCGTATGGCTACGTTCGGGCAGGGTCTCGCCGACCGCCAGGGCAGAGATGTTGATATCGCTCATCGTAGTATCCTCGTTTGCCGTTCTTCCATGACCAATTCGCCGGCCTCCGTCTCGACCTGCAGGTCATAGACCACGAATATCAACGGGCCAGTGCTGCCTTGCTTTTCGATGATATCACTGAGCGACCGGGTGGCGACGATGACATCGCCGGGGTGCACCGTGCGGTGAAACGTCATCTCCGTGCCCCCCGCCATGACCCGCTTGAGGGGCAATTCAGGCAGGAACTTATCCACCGAAATGCCATCTGGGCCCAACTCATCCATGGGCACTAGGGGGCGCAGGGCGCCGTACATGAACATTGGCGGCGCCTCGTCGCCTTTCAGATATTTCTCCTGACGCTGTTCCGTGGCGATGGCATATTTGACGATGTCGCTGCGGTTTATCTCAATCCGTTGCGGCTCGCCACTACGCCCGATCCAGGATCTGGCGTCTTCGCTAATCAACTCGCTCAACTTTAGCCCCTTTGCTCTTTCCAGGCGGTCTATTCCGCGCCGCCACCCACGATGCCGTCATCCCGGAGGCTGCCTATTTGGCCATCGCTCAAGCCGAGAATCTCCCCCAGGATCTGGTCCGTATGCTGGCCCAAGGCCGGGGCGGATTGCACAGTTTCGCGCGGCGCGGCGCCAAAGTCCATGGGCGATCCCGGCGTCAGATAACGGCCGATGCCTGGCTGCATCACATTTTCGAACATTGGATTTTTTGTCGAACAGCGCCAATCCTCAGCCAACGCCTGGGCGACACTCTGATAAGGACCCCAGGACACCCCGCCCGCGGTCAGGACGGCAGCGAGCGCGGCAAAATCCTGGCCCCCGCACCAAGGCGCCAATAGGGCGGCGATAGCATCCGTGGCCAGATAACGGTCGCCTTCCCGGTTCAGATCCAAATTCAACCGGGCCTCGATTGCCGCCACGCCGTCCCCTATGCCGGCGGTCTCGACCAGCGCCGGCCATTGCCGCCCGGTTATGGCCACGATCATTACCCGGCGGCCATCGCTGGTCACAAAATCCCGCCCAAAAGCGCCGTAAAGATCATTGCCGGTGGCCGGGCGCTCGGTACCATTGATCTCGCTTTCGCCTATAAAACCCAACGTTCCCAGAGTGGCAAAAGCCATGTCGGTCAGAGCGAGGGAGATGAATTGACCCTCACCCGTCAACCGGCGGTGACGATCCGCCGCCAATATGCCGTTGACTGCCGCGAGGCCCGTGGCAATATCCCAGGCTGGCATGACGTGATTGACCGGCGCGTCCGCCCCCGCCGGCCCGGTCAGATTGGGAAATCCCGTGGCTGGATTGACCGTATAATCAACCTCCGATGTGCCGTCGCGGTTGCCCATAATATTCAACATGATCAGATCGTCACGCCGAGCCTTCAGGGTATCGTAGGACATCCAGCCGGAGGTGGGAAAATTGGTAAGAAATATGCCGGTATTGTCGGGGGTCTCGCCCGGCGCGCAAATCAGCTGGCTCAACAACTCCCGCCCCCTGGGATTGCGGATATCCACGGCGATGGATTTCTTGCCTTTGTTCAAGCCGGCCCAATAGAGGCTATCGCCACCTGCCGTAACCGGCCAGCGGCGGTGATCCAGGCCCCCGCCCAGGGGATCGAAACGGATCACCTCTGCACCCATTTGGGCCAACGTCATGCCCGCGCTGGGCGCCGCGATAAAGGCCGAGCCCTCGATCACCCGAAGGCCGCGTAGTATTCCGTTCATTGCACCCTCCCCAAGGCCTGCCACCTGAATTTCAAACCTAGGTCTTCGCCCTTTGCCGCTCCGCTGTCAAGGCTGGGTTGATAGCTACTTAGTTAGAAACTCTGTGCTTTTAATTTTTAGATTAACTAAATTATTTAACCAATTGTTTTATAGTACAGAAACTGGGAATTATATCAGATAAATGGCGCGTGCTAAACTCGCTGGTTATGTATTTGAATGTATCATCGCCGCTGTTGATGCGCCGGGAGGCGGATGCACCGCCGCCCTGGCTCACGGCCGTGTCCCTGCCGTCCGATCTGGCGTAAAACTTAAAATTGGTCCAAGGGCCCCGGTAGAGCCTTTGACCGCGCGGCGTGGCCCTATTATGGTGATAGTATGGGACACCTAACCGCGACATTGGAAGAATTGGCCGACCGGGTGAACGAAAACCCAGGCTTGGTTCGGCGTGGCCGCTTCGTCAGCCTGGAATGGTTGCTGCAAATTGGCGCCGAGGACCATTACCTAACGATCGAAAATGGCCGCTTGGCCGCCGTCACGCCGGGGCCGGTGCTGATGCGGTCCTCGCGCTTCACAATCCATATCGAGGAAGATGCCTGGCAGCGGTTTTGCCGACCCGTGCCCAGGCCCGGATACTATGACCTGTTCGGCATGTGCAAGCTTGGCGTCGCCCGGATTGACGGCGATTTTCACCCGCTTATCGCCAATTTGCGCTACTTTCGGGAAATGCTGGCAATGGCGCGCCTGGAAACCGATGAGGCCACGCATGGTAGCTAGATTGGAAGAAGCAACCGGACGTTATGTCAATCTGATGGTCCAGGGGCGCCTATACCGGATCTATTTCGAGGAGGCCGGCCGCGGCATTCCCCTGTTATGCCTGCACACGGCGGGCGCCGAAGGCAGCCAGTACCGGCACCTACTGAACGACCCTGACATTACCCGGAACTACCGCGTCATAGCTTTCGATATGCCCTGGCATGGTAAGAGCTTACCGCCCGTTGGTTATCATTTGGAAGAATACAGGCTTACCACCGATTTATACGTCGCGACGATCATGGCAGTCTGCCAGGAGCTGGAGTTGGAGCAGCCCGTGATCATGGGCTGCTCCATGGGCGGCCGCATCGTGTTGCAACTGGCCCTGGCCCACGCACCGGAGCTGCGCGCGGTGATCGGCCTGGAAAGCGCCGATCACCAGGAGCCCTGGTATGACACCGATTGGTTGCATCTTCCCGATATACATGGGGGTGAGGTTTCTGCCGCCCTGGTATCGGGCCTGGTAGCACCGCAAAGCCCAGACGAGTACCGTTGGGAAACCTTATGGGGCTATCAGCAAGGCGGGCCCGGTGTCTTCAAGGGAGATTTGCACTTCTACCGTGCGGATTCTGATTATCGGGACCGGATTGGTAATATCGATACCACGCAATGTCCGGTCTATTTGTTGACCGGGGAGTATGATTATTCCTGCACGCCGGAAGATACCCTGCGCACGGCCGCACGCATCAAGGGCGCCGAGGCAACCATCATGGAAGGGTTGGGGCATTTTCCGATGTCGGAAGACCCGCAACAATTCCGCCGCTATATCATACCTATATTGGACAAAATCAGAGGATAAACACGAATATGGCCGAATTTGACGTCATTGTTGTCGGTGGCGGAAATGCCGCCCTGTGCGCGGCCTTGTCCGCCCGCGAAAATGGGGCAACGGTTGTAGTCCTGGAGCGGGCACCCGAGGCTGAAGCCGGGGGCAATACCCGCTTTACCGCCGGCGCCATCCGCACCGTGTACAATGGCCATGACGATATTCTGGAGTTGATGCCGGATTTGTCGGATGAGGAGCGCAACAACACGGATTTCGGCACCTACACGGAAGAAAAATTCTTCGACGACATGGGTCAGGTGACCGATTACCGGACTGATCCGGACCTGGCAGAACTATTGATCAAGCAATCCTTCCCCACCTTGAAATGGCTGCAGGGCAAGGGTCTGCGCTATCTTCCGCTATATGCCAAACAAGCCTTCAAGGTCGATGGCCGGTTCAAGTTCTGGGGCGGCCTGACCGTGGAAGCCTGGGGTGGCGGCCCCGGACTGGTCGAAGGCCTGACGGAGGCCTGTGGCCGGGAAGGCATTGAAATCTGCTATAACGCCCGCGCGTTATCCCTGTTAACGGACGATGACGGCGTCCACGGGGTGCGCTTGCGCCAAGACGGCAAGACGAAGGAGTTGCGCGGCAAGGCGGTTATCCTGGCCTGCGGTGGGTTCGAGGCCAATGCGGAAATGCGCACCAAGTATCTGGGTCCTGGCTGGGAACTGGCGCCGGTACGCGGCACCCGTTTCAACACCGGCGATGGCATCAAAATGGCCTTGGCGGCGGGCGCCAGTCCACGGGGCAACTGGTCGGGTTGCCACGCCGTAGCCTGGGACCGCAACGCCCCGGAATTCGGCGATCTGGCGGTCGGTGACGGCTTTCAGAAACACAGCTATCCCTTTGGCCTGATTATCAACGCCGATGGCAAGCGCTTTGTCGACGAAGGCGCGGATTTCCGCAACTACACCTATGCCAAATACGGCCGAGAAATCCTCAATCAGCCACGGCAGTTCGCCTATCAGGTGTTTGATCAAAAGACGGTCCATCTGTTGCGCGACGAATACCGCATTCGCGAAGTGACAAAGGCGCAATCGGACACCTTGGAAGGCCTGGTGGAACAAATGGAAGGGGTTGATGCGGAGCAATTCCTGCGCACGGTGGCGGACTATAACGCCGCCGTCCAGACCGATATCACCTTTAATCCCACCGTCAAGGACGGCCGCCGCACCAAGGGCCTGGCCATTGATAAAACTAACTGGGCCAATACCTTGGACGAGCCTCCCTTTATGGCCTTTGGCGTGACTTGTGGCATCACCTTTACCTTTGGCGGCGTGCGCATCGATACCGACGCCAATGTGATCAATACGGACGGGATGGCGATACCGGGCCTGTACGCGGCCGGCGAGATGGTCGGCGGCCTGTTCTATTTCAATTATCCCGGCGGGACCGGGCTGATGTCCGGCTCTGTTTTTGGCCGTATCGCCGGCGCAAGCGCAGCGAGAGGGTAAGTTTCATGGGCCCCGATCTTATTGGCTTCATCGGCTTGGGCGTGATGGGCGAGCCCATGTGCCATAACCTGCACAAAAAATCAGGGCAAACCGTCATAGCCTTTGATATCGACCAGGCCCCCTTGGACCGGGCCAGGGCCGCGGAAATAGAGGTGGCGGCCAGTCTGGAAGAGGTGGCGCAACGTTGCGCCTACATCTTCATTTCCATGCCCAGTGGCGTACAGTTACAACAGATTTGCGAAGATCTGCTGCCCCATATGCGGGCGGGCCAGACCATCGTCGATACCACCACGGCGCCGGTAGCTCTGACCAAGGAATTAGCCGCACGCTTCCATGGCGAAGGCATTGATTACGCCGATGCCCCCATTGCCCGCACCCGGCAGGCGGCCCGCGACGGCACCCTGGCCGTCATGGTCGGCTCCAGTTCGGAGATATTCGCCCGGATCGAGCCACTGATCGCCTGTTATGCCAACGACATCACGCTATGCGGCGATGTGGGCAGCGGTCAGGTCGTGAAAATCCTCAATAACATGATCGTCGCCGAAACCGTCAATGCGGTGGCCGAGGCGCTGACCATCGGGCGCCGCGCCGGCGTGGATGGGGCCTTGTTGCTGGACACCTTGGCCAAAGGCTCGGCGGACAGCTTCGTGCTGCGCAATCACGGCGTGAAGGCGATGCTGCCCGGGGTCTTTCCCTTGCGGGCATTTTCGGTGAACTACATGCTTAAAGATATTCGGTATGCTATTGAATTAGCAGAAGAAACAGGAGTTGATATAAAGGCTGCAAGAACAACAAACGAGATACTGAAAGATGCCGCAAAAGGTGATTTGGCGGAGGCCTATTGGCCGGCCCTACTGGCCGTGATAGACCCCACGATAGAGCCGCAAACCCCCGACGGCGATTAGCCCCGACATATTACAGACCAACAGCCTATAAGCACGGGGCACTAGAGAAATTCGGAATTAATGCGAAACACACTATCCGGCAGGCAGCCTTTATATCGTCATTGTCGGGCTTGACCCGACAACCCAAGGCAACAAACCTGGCGTTTGAGCCTCTGGATCCCCAGGTCTCCGTTTCGCTACGCCCGGGGATGACGTGGTGCCGTGCAGTGTGAATTAGGCTCGTGATGTGAAACAAAGTGACTGGAAAAATTCCCTGATTTTGGAGATCCGAGCATTTTCAGAATGAAAAATTCGCTGGACCAGACGTCCCTGCCGATCGCCCATGAAGCCATGGAAAGGGCCCAGGGCAGCTTTGGCCGGGAACTAACCGCATGATCGAGACCGCCGCCTCCGTGCCCGGAATCCATAATTTCCTTGCCACCTCGGGTGTGGTCTACGAAGTAATTGCCTGTGACCCGGCGTTGAGCGATACCGCCGCCTTCTGCGACCATTATGGTTATGCACTGGAGACTTCCGCCAATACCATCCTGGTCCGCAGCAAACGGGGTGATTTGGAATATGTCGCCTGTGTAGTGCTGGCCACGACCCGGCTGGACGTCAATAACGTCGTGCGCAAGCGCTTGAATGCGCGCAAGGTATCTTTTGCCTCGGCTGACGAAACCAGGGCCATCATGGGCATGGAACTTGGCGGCGTCACCGCCCTGGGCCTGCCCGCCGATCTGCCGCTATGGATTGACAGCCGGGTCATGGCCCCCAGCCGCATTATCCTGGGCGGTGGCGACCGCGCCTCGAAGATCATCGTCGACCCGGCTATTTTCCACCAAACGCCGGCAACCGAAATTGTCCCGGCATTAGCGAAATGAGAAAACAGCTGTAATATCTTTTACCAGTTTGGTTTTTTAGTCTCGCAGAACTGTTAAGTACGCGAATTAAAGAAACTCTGGCAAAGGTTTTCAAAGCCTGGTTTTCTTAACGAATTCATGCGATTCAAGGCATTCTTTACTGTGGTATCTATACCCTTCGTAATTGAGATACTTTCGAAATAGGAGAGCTTCGGCATAACTTTACCGTATGTCGTTATTACAGATTAACGCGTCAGATGTCAGAGTGATTTTTCACCATGCCGGCTGACAACGCAGTTGATATCAAAGGAATGAACAATAAATTGGTTGGTTTCGTTTCCGATCATCACCGGCATTGTGGTATTTCCTATCTTAATAGTCGCGGCAATAATTTTGAGAAGCCATCGTCGTCAGCGCAGTGCTTTATACGTTGCTAGCCTTACTGATTTCAGGTTTGGTGGCCGCTATACTCTGGTAGACCCTGGTAGCAGATAAAAATAGCACGCGTCCAATTTAAGCGGTGGCGTTGACCAGCGTGCCGTGTGGGCCTAGCTTCACGGCCTCTGTCACGGCAGGAAACGGCACACAATCTCTATGTCTAAACCTGAAAATTCACCTCGGCCCGGGGTGGATCAAACACCGCTAGGCAATCAACGCGCCCGGGGCGTGATCCCCTCGCTTGACCGTCTATTGCGCGCGCCCAGTCTACAACAGCTACTGGCGCGGACCGGCCGGCAATTGGTTCTAGACGAGGCGCGGGCTGAACTGAACCAATTGCGCGAGCAATTCGGCCAGGGTCGTTCCGACGACGTCAACCTGGATGCCTTGACCCGTCGGATCGAGGCGCGGGTCGGGGCGGCTCTACAAATGTCATTGCTGCCGGTCTTTAATCTAACCGGCACCATCCTGCATACCAACCTGGGGCGGGCGCCGCTGGCGGAAGAGGCGATCGAGGCCATGGCATCGGTGGCCCGCGGCGCCACTAACCTGGAATTTGATTTGGCCAATGGTCGGCGGGGTGACCGGGATGATCATGTGGAGGACTGGCTGTGCCGCCTGACGGGGGCAGAGGCGGCAACAGTAGTCAACAATAATGCCGCCGCGGTCTTATTAATGCTGAATAGCCTGGCCAGCCGGCGCGAAGTCCCGGTTTCACGCGGCGAATTGATCGAAATTGGCGGCGCCTTCCGGATGCCAGAAATCATGCGCCGAGCCGGTTGCCGCCTGGTCGAGGTGGGTACCACCAACCGCACCCATCTGCGTGATTTCGCGGACGCAATGACGTCACGCACCGGCGCCTTGATGAAAGTACATACCTCAAATTACGTCGTGCAAGGTTTCACGGCCGAAGTGTCTGATCAGGGTCTGGCCGCCTTGGCCCACCAACACCGCCTGCCCTATATCGTCGATCTGGGCGCCGGCGCGTTGATCGATATGGCGGCCCTGGGCCTGCCGCACGAAACCACGGTTGCCGAAACCCTGGCCCAAGGTGCCGA
>CAUZBE010000094.1:0-9021 GCA_963577885.1 Alphaproteobacteria bacterium | reverse complement strand
GCGGTGATCCGCGCCCTGGTCGTCTGCACCTTGGGGGTGACGATGGAAACCTTGCTGCCGACCAGGGCATTGGTCAGAGTAGATTTGCCGGCGTTGGGCGCTCCCAATAGAGCGACGAAGCCGCAACGTTCAACGGTGTCAGCATCGTCATGATCACTGTCGGTCATATTATTTTGCTTTTTTCCGCTTCACGGGCGGGCTGTCCAGGACGGCCAGCATGGCCTTCGCCGCCGCCTTTTCCGCCCCCTGACGGGAGCCGCCCTGGCCTTCCACCGCTTTGATCCCTTCAGCGCGCACTTCCACCGTAAAGCACGGTGCATGGTCGGGGCCGTCCTGCGCCAGCACCCGGTAGCGGGGCGGCTTGCCGTCTCTCTCCTGGAATAATTCCTGCAGCTGGGTCTTAGGGTCCTTTGCCGCGCCGCCGCTTTTGGCCATGAATTTGGCCCAATAGCGCAGCACGAAAACCTCCGCCGCCCCCAGGCCGCCGTCCAGGTACAGGGCACCGATCACCGCCTCGCAAACATCGGCTAATATCGCCGGTTTATCCCGCCCGCCCTGGCGCTCCTCGCTTTTGCCCAGCAGAATATAGGGACCCAGGCCCAGCAGGCGGGCGGCATCGGCCACGGTTTCCCGCCGCACCAAGGTGTTGAAACGAACCGCCAACCCTCCTTCGTCGGCACCAGGGTCATTGCGGTACAGGGCCGTGGCTATAACCAGCCCCAGCACACGGTCGCCCAGAAACTCCAGACGCTGATAATCCCGGCCGCCCTGACGCCGGCGATCGAGGGACGGATGGCTCAATGCCTCTTCCAGCAATGCCGGTTGGGCGAATTCGTGCCCCAGTAGAGGGTAAAGATCAGGATGCGGCAGGCTGCTCACGGCTCATCCAAAGCCATCGAAAAAGCGCCGGAAGCGAATGGCCATGGGCCACTTCCAGATCTCCCAGATACGGGCGCTGTCATTGACCGAGAAGAAGATTATATCAGCCCGGCCAACCAGATTTTCCACCGGAATATAGCCGACGTGATCAAGGAACCGGCTGTCCGTAGAATCGTCCCGGTTGTCACCCATGGCGAAATAATGCGCCGGCGGCACCACGTATACATCCGTATTGTCCGCCATGCCGCGGGGTTGCAAATCAAGTGTCAGGTAGCTTCGGCCGCTGGGCAAGGTTTCACGGTATTGCCGTACCCTGCCATATCGGGCGCTGGCATGGGTCTGCATAAAATCCTCGACCCGCTCGCGCTTCAACGCCTTGCCATTGATATGGAGGATGCCGCCACGCACCTGTATGCGGTCGCCGGGCAAGCCCATGATACGCTTGATGTAATCAGTGGTATTATCCGTCGGTAGTTTGAACACCACGATATCGCCACGCACGACCGGCGCTTCGTTGATCCGGCCGTTAAACAGAGGCGGGCTCAAAGGCATGGAATGGCGGCTGTAACCGTAAGGAAACTTCGCCACGAATACATAATCGCCGACCAACAGGGTTGGCAGCATAGATCCGGAGGGAATATTAAACGGCTCGTAAGCAACGGTGCGGATCACCAACGCGATCAGGACGGCATAAACCACCGTCTTGATGGTCTCGCGCCAGCCTTCCTGGCGTTTGGCCTTCTTGTAGGTCGCTTGTTCTGTATTCATCTTTGCCATATCTTCTCAGGCGCAGTCTATTCGGGCGCGCTTCATTCCGCTTCAGGGTTAACGTCGCTTTCAGGACTTGCCGGGACCATCGAGATGATGACGAGGGCCTGACCCAGGGGCGGTTCATCGGTCAAGGTCAGGTCGATTTGCGCCTTCATGCCCGGTGGCGTCAGTTCTTGCAAGCGTTTCAAGGCACCGCCGGTTAATTCCATACTGGGCTTACCACCCGGCAAATTAACGACGCCCATGTCGCGCCAGAAAACACCCCGACGAAAGCCGGTGCCCAGAGCCTTTGAGCAAGCCTCCTTGGCGGCAAAACGCTTGGCGTAGGTTTCCACCCGGTTGCGGCGGCGCTCGGCCTTTTGCCTCTCCAATGGTGTAAAAATTCGATTGATGAAGCGTTTACCGAATCGCTCCAAGATCCGCTCAACGCGGCGGATATCGATCAGATCGCTGCCGACCCCAATAATCATGCCGGGAATGTACGCCGCCCGCTCATGCGGACCGGCTGCTAAAGGCCTCGGCGCGCGCCTTATCCATCAAAGCCCGCATGCGCTTGATCGCCGAATCCAGACCGCCAAAAATTGCCTCGCCAATCAGGAAATGGCCTATATTCAGCTCCCGGATTTGCGGGATTGCGGCCACCGGTCCGACATTGTCATAGCTCAAACCGTGGCCGGCGTGAGATTCTAGGCCCAAATCCTCGGCCAAGGCAGCGGCCAAACGCAAACGCTCCAATTCAGCCTCCCGGGTATCGGCGCCGCTTTCCGCATAGCTGCCCGCATGAAACTCGACCACGGGGGCGCCCAGGAGCTTGGCCGCGTGTAATTGCACCGGCTCGGGGTCGATGAACAAGGAAACGCGAATGCCGTCCTGCACCATTTGATCCACATAACGGCGCAAATGGTTGGCGCCACCATGGGCATCCAGGCCACCCTCGGTGGTTAGTTCCTGGCGCTTTTCAGGCACGATACAAGCCGCGTGCGGGCGATGGCGCAGGGCGATGGCTAGCATTTCGTCCGTCGCCGCCATTTCAAAATTAAGGGGCAGTTCAATCTGATCACTCAGGCGCTCAATATCCTCGTCCGAAATATGGCGCCGGTCCTCGCGCAAATGCGCGGTGATGCCATCGGCGCCTGCCTCCGCCGCCATACGTGCTGCGCGGATTGGATCGGGATGGGGGATGCCGCGCGCGTTACGGATCGTCGCGACGTGATCGATATTGATGCCGAGGCGTAGGTTTTTACTCATAAAAGGCTCCCTTACTCATCCACCTCACCCCAAATTGGCACAAATTTGGCTGCTAACGCAAACCGCGGCTGCCAGGTTTGACCGCCGGAATAGCCGCCAGCTCAGGTGGCAGGTTATCTGCCTCATAAGCCGGAACTTCCAGACCAACCAGGGCAAACAAGGGTACGCCTACATCCACTTTTCCGTCCGAACGGTCGATCAAGCAGGAAGCCGCGACGACTTCGCCGCCCAATTGATGGATGCAGGCAATGCACTCCTGCGATGACATGCCCGTGGTCACTATATCCTCGGCCATCAGAACCCGGGCGCCGGCCGCGATTTCAAAACCCCGGCGCAGGGCGAACGCACCCTCAATCCGCTCGGTAAAGATGGCAGGACACCCCAGTTTCCGTCCCATCTCGTAACCGACCACAACCCCGCCCATGGCCGGCGAGACCACCAGGTCAATGGCGCCGGGGCCCAGCGCCACGACAATCCGACGGGCAAGTTCGCCGCACAATGCCGCCGATTTGTCCGGATGCATCAGGACTTTAGCGCATTGCAGATAGGTCGGGCTGCGCAACCCTGAAGTCAGAATGAAATGACCTTCCAGCAAGGCGCCGGCGTCGCGAAAATATTGTAGCACGTCCTGATCGTTCATCCGCGTAAGCGCTCCGCTGAACTAATATCCGGCGTGGCCCGAAGGGCCGCGATGATGTTAGTGAGATGTTTCAAGTCCGCGACTTCGACATCCACCTGCAATTCAAAAAAATCAGCGCTGCGGTCGGTCACTTTGAGGTTTGATATATTGCCCATGTTTTTAGCGATGACGCTGGACAGGCTGGACAGACTGCCCGGCTGGTTGGAGACAACCGTGTCGATGCGCCCGACGTAGATACCGGGATCATCGGGATCGAGATCCCAACGTACATCGATCCAATTGTCGCGATCGCCGGACAGATCGGCCAGCTGGGCGCAATCGATGGTGTGAATATCGATGCCCCTACCGGGGATTACAATTCCGACGATGCGGTCGCCAGGTAACGGATGACAACATTCCGCGTAATGAACGGCCAGCCCAGGAGTCAGCCCCTGTATGGGAATAGCATGCACCTCACTGCGGTCGCCAAGGCCGCTAAAACCACCACTGCCCCGGCGCAATCGTGCCGGGATCATACGGTTGATGGCGCCTAACGCGTTGCTGGCGCGCCAACGGCGCTCGCCCGGAAAAATTTTGGCCAATAGTTGGCGCGAGGTCAGATTACCCTGACCCAACTCGATATAGATCTCGTCCAGCGTCGGAAGATCGAACAGCGGCAAAACATTTTCCATCACCCGGTCGGAAAATTCGTGATCGGACTCGCGAAACGCCTTTTCCGCGATCGCACGGCCCAGCTTGAGGTATTCTTCCCGCTGTTCGGCCCTGATAAATCTCCGGATTGCGGCCCGCGCCTTGCCGGTCACGACGAAGCCTTCCCAGGTCGGCTCGGGCGCGGCTTTTTTGGAGCGCAATATTTCTACCTGATCGCCGTTGTGCAACTGGGTGCGCAAGGGGACCACGCGGCCATTGACCTTGCTGCCTACACATGAATGGCCAACATCAGTATGCAACGCATAGGCGAAATCAACGCTGGTGGCGCCGCGGGGCAAGGCAATGACGCCGCCCCGTGGGGTAAAGCAGAACACCTGGTCGGAATACATTTCCAATTTTGTATGTTCAAGGAATTCTTCCGGACTGTGGGCATTCTCCAATATTTCAAGCAGGCCTTGCAGCCAGCGGTACTGTCCGCCATCGCCGGTTCCTATATTCTGTTTGTATTGCCAATGGGCCGCAACCCCCAGTTCCGCCACTCGATGCATCATGGAAGTCCTGATCTGAACCTCGATGCGGCGGTTTTCCGGCCCGATAACCGTCGTGTGCAGGGATTGATAATTGTTCGCTTTCGGGGTTGAGATGTAATCCTTAAAGCGCCCCGGCACCATTTTATAGCGGCCATGCACCACGCCTAGGACCCGATAGCAATCGGCCACCGTATCGGCGATCAAGCGGAAGGCGACGGTATCGGACAATTGTTCGAAGGGAACGTGATCGCGCTGCATCTTGTACCAAATTGAATAGGGTGTCTTGATCCGGCTGGCCACCTCCGCCGGAACACCCGCCATCTCACAGGTGTCCTCCAGTTCGGCACTGATGCGCTCCTGCAGATTTTTGCCACCTTCATGCAGAAACTCCAACCGGCGCAGTACCGACTCCCGAGCATCCGGGTTCTGTTCGGCGAATGCCAGATCCTCCAGCTCCTGCTTTAACCGCTGCATGCCTAAGCGTTCCGCCAGGGGCGCATAAATCTCCATGGTTTCCGTGGCGATCCGCTGGCGTTTCTCTATCGAACTTAAGAAATTCAATGTCCGCATATTGTGTAGACGGTCGGCGAGCTTGACCAACAGGACGCGGATGTCATCGGACATGGCCAGGACTAGCTTGCGGAAATTTTCTGCTTGTTGGTTGGCTTCCGGCTGTAGCTCCAACTTGGCCAATTTGGTGACGCCATCGACCAGACGACTAATATCCCCACCAAATAATTCCCTGATTTGTTCGATGGTAGCCAAGGTATCTTCCACCGTGTCGTGCAACAGGGCGGTGACGATGGTGGCGCAATCTAGTTTGTAATCGGCGAGGATGCCCGCTACTTCTACTGGATGGGAAAAATAGGGATCGCCCGAGGCCCGCTTCTGGCTGCCGTGGGCCTTCATGGAGAACACGTAGGCGCGGTTCAACAAATCTTCATCGACATGGCTGTCGTAATCGGCGACCCGTTCGACCAATTCAAATTGCCTGATCATGATCTGATCTGAAACAACGACAGCGGCGCCCCGGGCGGCGCCGGCCGAGCACCTAACCGCTTAGTGGGGTTTGGTCGCGCAAATATGCCTTTACGCGGCATCCCCGTCTTCAAAGTCTATATCGTCAAACCCGGGTTCGACGGGGGCCGGATCAGCCACCAGAACTTTTGAACCTTCAATATTGTCGGCGAATTGGTGGCTAAGCATCTGCGCCTCCATATTGTCCTCTTCCGGCTCATCAACCTCTACATGCCTCTGCATGGTCTGTATGACGTTGTCACGCAAGGTGTCGGCGGCGATAGTTTCCTCGGCGATTTCGCGCAGGGCTATAACCGACTGTTTGTCCCGATCTTCTGGCACGGTTGGTTCCGATCCGGCGGAAATCTGCCGGGCGCGGCCAGCAGCAATCAAAACCAGATCGAACCTGTTCGGGACTTTATCAATGCAATCTTCAACGGTAACACGAGCCATGTTCGCTATTTCTCCATTGCGCCGTCCAGGGCGCTAGCAAGCCTGGACGCGGCATCACTAATAAGTTGGCGGGGACCGCAATTCAAGGACCATGTAAAGCACATCCGCAATTAGTGCAAATGGCTTAGGCCGGCTCAATCGGCTATTTTCCGTAACGGCTGCCCAACCCCCAGCGCCGCAAGCATATCCGTCGCGGTTTTTCCCGATAGCGGATGCCGCCAGGACGGCGCCAGGTCGGTTAGGGGAGCCAGGACAAACAAGCGTTCATGCAGGCGGGGATGGGGCAAAACTAAGCCATCCTCACAACACCCGATAATGACACGCTCATCATAAGCCAGCAAATCTAGATCAACAATGCGCGCACCCCAACGCACCCCGCGGCGCCGGCCCAGGCGCTCTTCTATCCGGTGCAACAGAGCCAGCAATGCCTGTGCCGCCAAGGCGGTTTCAATCCGGACCACGCCATTGATAAACCACGGCTGATCCGATGCCGGGACGGGCGCAGAGCAATACCAGGGTGAACAAGCGCCCAGGCGCACACCGGCCACCTGCAATTGTGTCAGCGCCGCGCCAAGCACTTGTACAGGTGGGCCATATTCCGGCGATTCGAGATTGCCGCCAAGACCGATCAGGATCATCACATACCCTTAGCTGACAGCGACAACAGAGCATTATTAGCCAACGTCCTGAACATTGGTGGTTCCCGGCCCAAATTGCGTGTAGAACTGCGTTGCGGTATTGAACGTGCCTTAGATAAGTAATTTTTTTATATATTCATTCAAGTCTATTTCATAAAGGGATTTTTCATGAACAATCAATTTAACCGCATTGCGCTATTCATTGACGGCTCTAATTTATACGCAGCCGCACGGGCCCTAGGATTTGATGTAGATTACAAGAAATTGTTAGAATATTTTTCAGGCAAAGGTCATCTGGTCCGGGCCCTCTACTACACCGCTCTGATCGAGGATCAGGAATATTCGCCGATCCGCCCCCTGGTCGATTGGCTGGATTACAACGGCTACACTATGGTGACCAAGCCGACCAAGGAATTTACCGACGCAGCCGGCCGGCGCAAGATCAAGGGCAACATGGATATCGAGCTGGCCGTCGACATGCTGGAAATGGCCGACAATCTGGATCATCTATATGTTTTTTCGGGCGACGGAGATTTCCGCCGTCTGGTAGAAGCGGTCCAGCGCAAGGGTAAGCGGGTGACGGTTGTTTCCACGGTCCGCTCTTCACCGCCCATGGCGGCGGACGAGTTGCGGCGCCAGGCAGATGTTTTCCTGGAATTGGAAACATTAATCCCCGAGATATCGCGTAGCGGCAACCGCCGGGTTGCACCCGCACCATCTAGCGAGGGGCGCGAGGACAGGCAACCGCCGGTACTTTCCGGACCGCAAGATGATCATTACGCCGATGACGGTGATGACGACTACGATGCGTTCGGTGATTATGATGATGACGAAAGCCAAAGTGCCTGATGGCGATAACCGGCGCGCAGGCCGCCGACCCGGCCGCCGATTGTGAACTTTGTCCGCGTCTGGTGGCCTACCGCAAGGAAAGCCAGGTAAAACAGCCCGAGTGGTTCAATGGCGCGGTTTCCAGCTTTGGCGCTCCCGACGCCCGCCTGTTGATTATTGGCCTCGCCCCGGGGTTATCCGGCGCCAACCGCACGGCGCGACCCTTCACAGGCGATTTTGCGGGCGATCTCTTATATCAAATGCTGGCTGAACATGGATTTTCCAGGGGCACCTACGATCGCCGGGCCGACGACGGACTGAACCTGGTAGATTGCCGGATAACCAATGCAGTGCGCTGCGTGCCACCAAAGAACAAGCCGATCGGGGCCGAGATCACGACGTGCCGGCGGTTTCTAGTGGGACAGTTAACACAATCGCCGCGGCCACGGATCATCATGGCCCTGGGCCGAATTGCCCATGATAGTTTATTGACCACTTTGGCATTGCGCCGGGCCGACTATACATTTACCCACAACGCCCGACACGAACTGGGCGATGACCGTACCCTATACGACAGCTATCACTGCTCCCGCTACAACACCAACACCAGACGTCTGACGACGGACATGTTCAGGGCGGTGTTCACCGGCATTCGCGCCGAACTAGACTCCAATTCAGCCTAATTTCGGTTAACCACGGTCGCGCATCAGGCGGGCCTGATCCCGTTGCCAGTCCCGGTCCTTGATGGTGGCCCGCTTGTCGTGCTGCTTTTTACCTTTGGCGATACCCAGGAGGACCTTGGCAATACCGCGATCGTTGAAATATACCTTCAATGGCACCACGGTGATGCCGGCCCGGGCGATGGCGTTGGCCAGGCGCTCCATTTCACGCTTGTGCAGTAACAATTGCCGCGGCCGCAGGGGTTCGTGATTAAAGCGGTTACCGCCTTTGTACTCGGGAATATGGGCATTAATTAGCTGCAGGCTGCCATCCCGCTCAACCGCGTAGGCCTCGGCGATGCTGGCCTGACCGGCGCGCAGGGATTTCACCTCCGTCCCGACCAGGATCAAGCCCGCCTCCAACGTTTCATCAATGAAATAGTTGTGTCGGGCCTTTCTATTTTCAGCAACCGAGCGGATCATTGCATCAATTGAGCAGGCCTACGTGCCGCAGAGCAACGTCAATTTTTTCGGCCGTCGCCTTGGTTAGAGGCACAATCGGCAGGCGCGCCTCCGCCTCGCACAGGCCTAAACACCAGGCGGCATACTTTGTCCCCGCCGGGCTGGGTTCCAGGAAGAGAACGACGTGCAGGGGCATCAGACGTTCATGCAGGCGTAGGGCCAAGCCAAAATCGCCCGCTTGGCAA
>CAUZBE010000093.1:0-9025 GCA_963577885.1 Alphaproteobacteria bacterium | reverse complement strand
TCTGGATTGAAGTGGTCAGTTAAGGCCGCGACGGCGGCCCGGCGTTTGTACGCCGCCCCTTTAGAGCCGTGCGCTTTAGCGCACTGGCGTAAAAGAAAAAGCTAGTTCTGAGTCGATGAATATCGCAGCTGGACTAAAAGGGCGCGCTATTGCGGGCCCTTCCTGAATTCAAGACCATCGAAATATTTGGTCAGGACCGCTTATCCAGGGGTACGAAAGGCCGTTCGGTCAGGCCGGTGTAGAGTTGCCGCGGCCGGGTGATTTTCTGCGAGGGATCCGCGATCATCTCGGTCCATTGAGCCACCCAGCCCACCGTTCGGGCCAAGGCGAAGATCACCGTGAACATGGAGGTCGGGAAGCCTAGGGCGCGCAGGATGATGCCAGAATAGAAATCCACGTTGGGGTACAGCTTGCGGTCTACGAAATAGGGATCGCTGAGGGCAATTTTCTCCAACTCCATGGCCAGCTTCAATAACGGGTCATTCACGCCCAGTTCCTTCAGCACTTCGTGACAGCTCGCCTGCATGACCTTGGCGCGGGGATCATAGTTCTTGTAGACTCGGTGACCGAAGCCCATGAGGCGGAAGTTGTCGTCGGGGTCCTTGGCCCGCTCCAACGCCCGGGGGATATTGTCAATATCGCCAATTTCGCCCAGCATGTTCAGCACGGCTTCGTTGGCGCCTCCATGTGCCGGGCCCCATAGCGATGCGATGCCGGCGGCGATGCAGGCAAAGGGATTGGCACCGGAAGAGCCGGCGGTGCGCACGGTCGAGGTCGAGGCATTCTGTTCATGATCGGCGTGCAGGATCAGGATGCGGTCCATGGCCCTGGATACCACCGGATTAATCACGTAAGGCTCGCACGGCACCGCGAACATCAGATGTAGGAAATCTTCCGCATAAGTTAGGTCGTTGCGCGGATACATGAACGGCTGGCCAATGGAATATTTATAGGCCCAGGCCGCAATGGTCGGCATTTTCGCGACCAACCGGTACGAGGCAACCATGCGTTGGTGTGGATCATCTATATCCGTGCTGTCATGATAAAACGCTGACAACGCGCCGACGACGCCGACCATGATGGCCATGGGATGGGCATCCCGGCGGAAGCCACGGTAAAACTGGGCCAATTGCTCGTGCACCATGGAATGATAAGTGATGTCGTGCACGTATTTTTCTTTTTGCTCGGGGTTTGGTAGTTCACCGTTCAACAACAGGTAGCAGACTTCCAGAAAATCGCTTTGTTCCGCCAATTCATCGATTGGATAGCCGCGGTGAAGCAAAATGCCCTTGTCACCATCGATAAAGGTGATTTTACTCTCGCAGCTTGCGGTCGACGTGAAGCCGGGATCGTAGGTGAACTGATCCGTCACGCTATACAATTTGCGAATATCGATCACATCTGGCCCCATTGTTCCGGACATGACCGGGAAATCTACGCCCTCGTTCGATCCGCGTTCGATAAGGGAAATGGTTTTTTCCACCATGGACTCTCTCCAGTCTTTTATGATTTGCCAACGCAACGGACACAGCGCCAGTTTACTATATGGTGTATTCGGTGCTGCCGCCATTATAGCGGAGGCAAGGCTTAAAGCGTAAGGTCGATTTTTGTGATTCGGAACAACAAAGTGAATATCGAAATCTTATGCTGTCGGGACGCTTGAATGATCGCTGATCCGGTCTAGACTCTCCTGGCGCCCTAAAAAATATAGTACTTCAAAGATCCCGGGTGAGGCGCTCCGACCTGTTAGCGCCGCGCGCAAGGGCTGGGCCAAATTTCCCAGCTTCAAGTCCTCCCGATCGGCCAATCCGCGGATCGCGTCTGTCAAATTATCCAGGTCCCATTCGGTCACGGTTTGTAGGCAGGCGTGCGCCCGTGCCAGCAGGGCAGGGGCCTCGCCGGTCAGCAGGCTGGCGACCTTCTCCTCCATGGCAAGAGGTCGGCCGGCGACCAGGAAGGCCGCCGCATCCGCCAATTCCACCAGAGTTTTGGCCCGCTCTTTCAAGGCACCCATGGCCAGGGGCAGTCGGGCCAGCTCGTCCGCGCTAAAATCACATCCAAGCGCCGCCTGTAATTGGTCCACTAGCAGCCGGCATAATGCGCCCTCGTCCATGGCCCGGATATAGTGGCTGTTTAGGCTTTCCAGGCGAGGGATATCGAAGCGAGCGGGAGATTTGCCAACCCCGTCCAGATCGAACCAAGCGACGGCCTGTTCGGTCTCGATAATCTCATCGTCACCATGGCTCCAGCCCAGGCGCAACAGATAATTGCGCAACGCTGCGGGCAGAATGCCCATGCCCCTATAGGCCTCGACCCCCAGCGCACCGTGGCGTTTCGACAGCTTTGCGCCGTCGGCGCCATGGATCAGGGGGATATGGGCAAAATGCGGCGGGGACCAACCCATCAGGTCATAAATTTGCCGCTGGCGAATGGCGTTTGTCAGATGGTCGTCGCCGCGAATGATATGGTTGATGGCCATATCGTGATCGTCGACTACCACGGCAAGCATATAGGTCGGCGTGCCATCGGCGCGCAGCAGCACCATGTCATCCATCTCGCTATTCTGCACCGTAACCTGGCCCTGCACCAGGTCGTCAACCACCGTTGCGCCGCTTTGTGGCGCCTTCAAGCGGATCACCGGCGCTGCTTCTTTTGGCGCTTCGCCCGGGTCCCGATCCCGCCAGCGCCCATCGTAGCGGAGGGAGCGGCTTTCGGCTTTCGCCGTCTCGCGCATTTCTGCCAGTTCTTCGGGCGTACAGTAACAATGATAGGCCTTTCCCTCGGCCAACAATTGCCGGGCTACCTCTGCGTGACGGCCGGCCCGGGCGAATTGCGAGATCGGCTTGCCTTGCCAGTCCAGGCCCAGCCACGTTAGACCCTCATGGATTGCCGTCACCGCCGCGTCCGTCGAACGGGCCCGGTCCGTATCCTCGATGCGCAACAGCATATGGCCGCCGTGATGCTTAGCAAACAGCCAGTTGAACAGCGCCGTCCGGGCCCCGCCAATATGCAGAAAACCGGTGGGGGAGGGTGCGAAGCGGGTAATGACGGACATGTTTTTAGCTTCCCAAATGGGGGCCTATGATGGTGGGTGGCGTTATTTATCACATCACCCTGGCGGAGGCCAACAGCCCGCCTCGCGGATGCTTTCCTAGCGGAGCAGGAACGTTGGCCGTTGTGGCTCCAGGTGTTGCTGGCGTTCGGCATGGCGCTCTATCTTGCCCTGCCCGAGGAGCCTACCTGGTTTATGGCTGTGCCTGTGGCGGGGCCGGTGACGCGAGGGCGGTGTGCTGGCCATGGATCTGGTTATTGCCCTGCCGGGGGGCCGGGCGATTCCCCGGAAATTCTGATCGATGGCCGGGGCAGAGCCATGGCGGCGCGCCTGCCCGATGGCAAGGTGTTGGTTGCCACACCCTATCCGGCGTGACAGCATTACCCTGCCCACTTGGCCGCGCCGATTGGGGCCGAGGCGCCTATTGAGGATGAAAGTACCATGCGCTGCGAACGACTGGGGTGCGCCCTGCAACATAGTGGTGCTTACGTGGGTTTTGTCCGCGATCCGCGTGCCCTGGAAGATGATTGCAGCATTGCCGATCTGGTTCTATCGTCGGTGCCGGTGCGTTTCAATTGTCCATCGGCTCAATTGTTGATCGATCGTTTCGATTTATGGCATCGCGACGCCATGGCCGCGCGGTGGCGGGATGGCGTGATCAGTGTTGAAGAGGCCTAGTAGCGTCGCAGAAGGCCGATCAGTTCCCCCTGGATCTTGACTCGGTTGGGGGGGAAAATTCTAGTTTCATAGTTTTGATTGGCCGGCTCCAGGGCAACGGAATTACCCTTGCGGCGCAGGCGTTTCAAGGTCGCCTCGTTGTCGTCGATCAAAGCCACCACAATGGCGCCGTTTTCAGCGGTTTCACGGCGTTTTAGAATGACCGTATCGCCATCCAGGATGCCCACGTCAATCATCGAGTCGCCGGCCACCTCAAGGGCAAAATGTTCGCCACGGGCCAGCATACCCCGGGGCACATCGACGAAATTCGTCGGATCGCGCAAGGCCTCTATCGGTGTACCGGCGGCGATCCGGCCGTATAGGGGCATGGAGACAATTTCATCGGATTCCGTTGCTGGATGCAAACCAGCTGTGCTGAATTCACCTTGGATGACGTTGGGCGCCAATTTTTGGCCGCCGGGCAGGACTGCGCCGGGCAGCTTCAAAACCTCCAATGCGCGGGCCCGGTGGGCCAGACGCCGTATGAAGCCGCGTTCCTCCAGGGCCGTAATCAGGCGGTGGATGCCGGATTTAGATTTTAGGTTCAATGCATCCTTCATCTCGTCGAAAGATGGTGAAATCCCGTCCTGGCGAATATGTCCGTGGATAAATGTTAGAAGTTCGTGCTGTTTCTTCGTCAACATTCCATAACCTTCTCCACCGGACCAACGAACCTTGCTGGTGCAAATTATCCAACAATCAACCATTTTTATAGAACAAATGTGCAACTTAGTCATATGTTCTAGTTTGGTTCTCGGTAGCGGTCAAGAAAAATGTCGATATTTGGCGAATTATCCACAACGGTGGTTAGGCGAGGGGGCGGAATTACGTCAAATGCCAGTCTTTTCGCTATTCAGGGGCAATATTTCGACCCGGTCGCCGGCCTTGGCGGATACGGCGTGGGGCGGGCGCAGAACCAGACAATCGGCCTGCGACAGGCGAGATAGCATTGAACTATCCTGTTTCTCAAACGGCGTGACGATCAAATCACCAGTCTCGTTGTGGCTGTTGGCGGCGCGCAGATAGTCCTGGCGTTGGTCGTTGGCCGGCAGATCGCACCCCAATCTGGCGGTTTGGCTGCTGGCATGGGGGTCCAGGCCCAGCATGGCGCGGATCGCCGGGCGCAGGTAAACGATGCCGCAGACCAGGGAGGAGACCGGATTACCCGGCATGCCCATCATGGGTGTGTCACCAATGGTGCCGAACAGTAAGGGCTTGCCAGGGCGCATGGCGATACGCCAGAAGTTCAGGTCCAGGCCGTCCTGGCCCAACACCTTGCGTACCAGGTCATGATCACCGACTGAGGCACCGCCCAAGGTCACTAGCATATCGGTGCCGCGGGCGCCCGCGGCCAAGGCGCGCAGGGAACCTTCGTCATCGCTGGCGATGCCCAGATCTATAGCTTCGCCGCCGGAGGCCTGGATCAAAGCCATCAGGGCGATGGTGTTGGAACTGATGATCTGGTTCGGCCCCACGGGCTCGCCGGGGCGGACGATCTCATCCCCCGTCGCCAACAAAGCGATGCGCGGGCGTCTGGTCACGGTCAGCCAGGGCACGTTCATGGCGGCGGCCAGGCCGACATTGCGGGCGGAGAGTACCTGGTTCGCGGCGATGCCCACGTCCCCGAGATGAAAATCCAATCCGGCCGGACGGATAAAGCGGCCCTGGGTAGCGGCCTCAGTCATTGTGATCTGATCGCCCGAGACTTCGGTATCTTCCTGAATGACAATGGCGTCGGCGCCCATTGGTACCGGTGCGCCGGTGAAGATACGTACCGTCTGCCCCGCCGCGAGACTGCCATCAAACGCGCTGCCGGCGGCGGACTCGCCAATCTGCGTCAGCGTAGTGGGGACCTGCGTCAAATTATTGGCCCTCACGGCATAACCGTCCATGGCCGAGACGTCCGTGGGCGGTTGGGTGACCCGCGCCACGACGTCGCGCGCAAGAACCCGGCCATGGGCGGCAGCCAGGCTGATGGTTTCGGTCGGCATCCGGTGTACCCCGTCCAGGATGCGTTGGAGGGCCTCGGCGACTGAGATCATTTTGTGGTCCGTATAACTATTGTCTGCATGTTGTAAACTCTCTAAACAGCGTCGTAGCTGCCTGACTTGCCGCCGGATTTGTGGATCAGGCGCACATCGGTCAATTGCATGCCGCGATCAACCGCTTTGCACATATCGTATATGGTCAGGCCGGCGATACTGACGGCGGTCAAGGCTTCCATCTCAACCCCGGTGCGGCCGGTCAATTTTACTTCCGCCCTGATCTCGACACAGCTTGCCACCTCGTCACAAGACAGCTCCAGGCTGACCGAGGACAATTGCAGCGGATGGCACAATGGGATCAGATCGGCGGTGCGCTTAGCCGCCATGATCCCGGCCAGGCGCGCCACGCCCAGGACGTCGCCCTTGGCCATGGCGCCATCACGGATAAGGGCCAGGGTTTCGGGCGCCATTTTTACCCGGCCGGCGGCCTGCGCGATCCGCTGGCTCACTGCCTTATCACCCACATCAACCATATGGGCATTGCCGGCGGCGTCAAAATGGGTCAGCTCCGCCATGTTTTAGGTTCCTCTTGTCCATGCCGCCGTCTGGGCCTCGGCCGGGTTCAGTAAATTCCGCACCGCCGCCGCCACATCATCCTGGCGCATCAGGGCTTCACCGACCAGGAAGCAATGACAGCCCGCCTTGCCCATGCGCACCAAATCGGCATGGCTGTTCAGGCCGCTTTCGCTAACGCCTAAGACATCCCCCGGCAGTTGCGCCGCCAGTTTTTCCGTTGTAGCCAAATCCGTGACCATAGTTTTTAGATTACGATTGTTGATACCGATCAGCCGGCTTTGCAGCCTAAGAGCCCGAGCCAGCTCGTCCCCGTTATGGACTTCGACCAGCACGTCCATGCCCCAATGCCGGGCCACCGCCTCCAGCTCGAGGGCCTGGACATCATCCAGCGCCGCCATGATCAGCAAAATGCAATCGGCGCCCAGGGCGCGGGCCTCGGCCACCTGATAGGGCTCCAACATGAAATCCTTGCGCAGCACCGGCAGGTCCACCGCCGCCCGCGCCTGGCCCAAAAAATCGTCATGGCCTTGAAAATACGGCTCATCTGTTAACACCGACAGGCAACTGGCGCCGCCCCAGGCGTAGGCCCGGGCCAAGGTGGCGGGATCGAAGTCGTCCCGGATCAAACCCTTGGAGGGGGAGGCCTTTTTAATCTCGGCGATCAGGCCATGGCGGCCAGCGTTCAGGGCCGCGCGCAAGGCATCGGTGAAACCACGCACCGTCGGCGCCGCTTTCGCCGCCATCTCTACCTGAGCCAAGGGCCATTCGGCCATGCGGGCCTTGATATGGCGCCGTTTGTCGGTGCAGATGCGGTCCAGGATGTCACTCATTTGAGGCTCATATTCGGCTCATGCGCCCCTGTGGGCCGGGCGGTTGGTAATATCGACCAACCGGCGCAATTTTTCCATTGCCTGGCCGTCATCGATGGCGCGGGCCGCCAGGGCTACCCCGGCCGGTAATTCCGCCACCTTGCCCGCGATGATCAAGGCGGCGGCGGCGTTGAACAGCACCACGTCGCGATAGGCGCCAGGGCTGCCTTGCAACAGGGCGTTCAGGGCGGCGGCATTCTCTCCTGCCTCGCCGCCTTGCAAATCCGCCAATGTTGCTACGGGAAGGCCGGCCTGTTCGGGGGTGATCTCGAACTCGGTGATGACGCCGTCCGCCAGGGCCGCCACATAGGTCGGACCGGTTAGGCTGATCTCGTCAGTGCCGTCGGCGCCGTGGACGACCCAAATTCGTTCCGAACCCAGGGCCTTCAAGGTCTCGGCCATGGGACGGAGCCAACGGCGGTCGAAGACGCCGATCAACTGCCGCTTCACGCCCGCCGGATTGGACAGGGGGCCGAGGATATTAAAAATGGTGCGGGTGCCCATTTCGATCCGCGTCGGGCCCACATTGCGCATGGCGCCATGGTGCTTTGGCGCCGCCATGAAACAAATGCCGGCCTCGTCCAAGGCCGTTTGCAGCAGGGCGAAGTCCGCATCGACATTGATGCCAAGGGCCCTTTGCACATCCGTGGTACCCGTTTTCGACGAGGCCGCGCGGTTGCCGTGCTTTGCCACCGGCACGCCACAGCCCGCGACCACAAAGGCGGTGGCGGTAGAAATGTTCAATGTACCCTTGCCATCGCCCCCAGTGCCGACGATATCCATGGCTTCGGGCGGCGCGGCGATAGGCGTCATCTTCTCGCGCATGGTTATCACGCCGCCGGTGATTTCAGCGACGGTTTCGCCGCGCACCCGCAAGGCCATGAGGAAGGCGCCCATTTGTGACGGCGTGGCGTCGCCGGACATCATCACATCAAAGGCAGCGCGGGCCTCCTCGATACTCAACGTCCCGCCATCGGCAACGATACCGATCAGCGTTTTGAAATCTGGCATATCTCCGGCCATCGGCGGTTCTCCAACCTGGCAATTCATAACAGCCCCACCGGGCCGCGCGGCACAACAAACCGCGCCTTATGGGCGCCGTCAAGGTTCCTGTATATCCCGCGCCCCGATTATGCGCCCGGCCCCGGCTTTCCCGTGACCGGACCGTAACGTGGGCAACGCCATGGCGCGATCCGGAAAATCGATCGAAAACCCGCCAAGCTGCCATCCTTTTTTGCACTGCCATTGGCCGAATTGGACCGGCGCATCGCCATTGATTTGCTGCGCCTGGATGGCTATGTCGGCATCAACAACCACGTGGGCAGCCGCTTTACCGCCTCCGAGCGGGAGATGCGGCGGTTCATGCGGGTCTTGCAGGCGCGGGGATTTCTCCTTTGATAACGACCGCGATCCGGCCAAGATCCACCAGCAACCGGTGTAGACGGCGGCCATGGCACGCGAAAAGGGCTATGCCATGGCCATCGGCCATTACTAACCCGAAACCCCGGACGCACTGGAAGGCTGGCTGCCGGGGCTGGCGGCCCGCGGTCGGCCATCGGGCCCTTGACGCGCCCCACCCCGCCCGTTATGTCTCCCCGCCTGCGTCCCCATCGTCTAGTGGCCCAGGACGCCGGCCTCTCACGCCGGAAACAGGGGTTCGACTCCCCTTGGGGACGCCAGTTTTCTGCTAAATATTTTTTATTTTGCCGACTGCCGACTATTTGCCGACTTTTTCTAATGGTCTTGATCTAGCTTTGTTCTGGCTCTTTTTGCCGCTTCCCGCCCTGGCTTCACATATGTCTCCAAGACAGGTGAATTTAGCTTGT
>CAUZBE010000092.1:0-9102 GCA_963577885.1 Alphaproteobacteria bacterium | reverse complement strand
TGAAGGACGGCGGCGATTTTTATGCCGTCGCCAAGGATCTGGCCGATATGGATCAGGCTTCGGTCAAACTGGGCCAGGTACTAAAGGGCGATTTACCAGACGAAGCGGCCGAGCCGTTGTTTGCGCTGACCAGCGGCCAGATCAGCGCGCCGGTGCAAACCGGTCTGGGGTGGCATATCTTTAGGGTCTTGAAAATTGTCGAAGGCAGCAAAAAATCCCTGGCCGAGGTGCGGGACCAATTGGTCCGCGACGTGAAATTGGAGAAGGCGGCCGAAGCAATATTCGAACTGGCCAACAAGGTAGAAGATCAGCTGGCGGGCGGCGCTTCGACCCGGGAGGTGGCGGAGGCCCTAAACTTGCAACACGGCGTCATCACCGCGGTTGACAGCCAGGGCCGTGGCCGCGACGGCCAACCGGTTGCGGGCCTGCCGAAGGCGCCGGAGTTGGTCAAGCAAGCCTTCACCACTAGCCCGGGCGAGGACGGACAATTAAAGGAATCCGGCGACGGCAGTTACTATCTAGTCCAGGTCGATAAGGTTTTTGAAGCGACCCTGAAACCTATCGCGCAAGTCCGCGAGGATGTGCGCAAGGCCGTTCTGGCTGAACGTCGGGCCCAGGCCGGGGCAGCGCAAGCCAAAAAAATTGCTGCCGCGGCGCGCCGGGGCAAATCTCTGGCAGAGCTGGCCAGGGCCGACAGCGGCACCGTTGCGGCATTGCTGCCTATAACCCGGCAACAAGCTGCAAGGGAAGGCAAGTTGAGCGCCGCGTTGGTGAAAAAGCTGTTTCAACTACCTGTCGGGGACATAGCCGAGGGTGCGACCCTGAATGGTGACGGCCATTCCGTGGTGCGCGTGGTCAGAATCGCTAGCCCCAACCAAAATGTGGAACCGGCCAAGCTTAGGCAGATGGGCGAATTCGTCCGCTCCAGTATCGCGGATGATGTGCTAGCCCAATACCGCGCCGCGTTGCGTAATAAATTCGACGTCCAGATTAAGGATCAAGTTATCGATTCCCTGTTCGACGAATTGAACGTTCGTGGCTAACCGTTCGGCGCTTGCCGCAAAAGCTCAGCGGCATTGTTTTTCGGAATTTCTCCAGCCCCTGTTAGGGCATGTTGGAAAGCTACGGGGTCATGCGGCCGGACGTCATTGATCTGCGGGAATTCTATAACAGCCACTTGGGTCAGGTGGCCCGCAGGCTGCTGCGCTTCCGTATCCGACAACTTTGGCCTGACCTGGGCGGCTTGGATTTGTTGGCGCTGGGTTACCCGTCCCCCTATTTGCGGCAATTCCAGGGTGAAGCGGCGCGGGTGGTGGCATTTATGCCAGCCCAACAGGGGGTTCACCGATGGCCGGTCCACGATCGCAACCGGGTTGCCCTGGTTGACGAGATGGAATTACCCTTGCCCGATGCTAGCGTCGACCGGGTTCTACTCGTTCACGCGCTGGAGAATGCTGAACAGGTTACCCCTATGTTACGCGAGGTCTGGCGGGTCCTTGCTTCGGGTGGGCGCCTGCTGGTGGTGGTGCCAAATCGCCGGGGCATCTGGGCCCGCATGGAACGCACCCCCTTTGGTCAAGGCCACCCCTATAGCCCCGGTCAATTATCACGCCTGCTGCGCGACAACATGTTTCAACCCAACGAGCGGGTGTCAGCATTGTACATACCGCCGGTGGCATCGCGGATGCTGCTGCGCACGGCGGGTGCCTGGGAAAAACTGGGGCATCGTTGGGGGCATGTGTTCGCGGGTGTGTTGTTGATAGAAGCGGATAAGCAGATCTATGCGGTATCGGCCAGACCGCCGCGCCGGCGCCGCCCCATCGCCCTGCCCTTGCCGGCCCCGCCAGCGGGCGCCGTAGGATTGACCGTTGATAGACGTCGTACGAAGTTTTGATATAAAAAAATCCCGGAAAAGCGGATGGGGCACTTAATTGACCGTTCGCCGGAGGCGTCGCTGATACGCACCACGCTAATTGCTGTTCTGATTGCAGTGAGTTTCGCTGGCAGGGTGCTGTCCCCGGCTCTAGCAACGCCTCAGATGATGGGCCTCGTGGCCAACAAAAACGCCGTGCCGCTACAATGTCAGCACGGCGATTGTTTTGCGGAGTTTGCCGCCTTTTGCCTGCAGCCCGAGCGGGCCTCGCCAGTCTAGGGCACCGCCTATCGGCTGCACGACAGTGCCCTACTGGTGGCCGTCGCAACCACCAACGACGTCCGCGAAATTAAGCTGGAGGCCACGGACGGTCCGTTACGGGAATTCGGCAATGGCTAGGTGAATTCAGGGGTGAAGCGCATCTCCTCCCAGTGCTAACGTAGCACCTGGAATCCAATCCAAGGAGGTGTTGCCATGAAAGCCTATGGACCTGCATCGCGTCATGTCCATTCGTAGCCTGCCCCTCCCAGGAATGCAATACGTCTCATGGAGCGGAACCCTAGCGGAACAGATTAGAGGTACAAGTAATTTATTTGTCTTTTTTATAATGACTTGTAAGTTTTTTCTAATGTTTTACACGATTATTTTTTGATTTTCGGGGGCACGAATTACTCTATCACGTTGGTCTGGTGCGGACACGGGCAAAATTGTAGTTTACGGCAACGTAACGTACTATTTTAGCTATTCTGACGACCTATGCGAAAGGCGCAAATTGATATCGGGTTCACACGTCATGGAACCGAACACCGAACGCTAAAATAGACCAACCGAACATTCGCGCCGCAAACAATGCCAACAAAATATCTAATCGTAACGATGGAGTATGCAATTATGTCCCCCCTCTACCCCCACTTATTGGCGCCGCTTGACCTTGGCTTCACCATTCTGCGGAACCGGGTGATGATGGGATCCATGCATACGGGCCTGGAAGAACATCCGGATGGCTTTCGCCGGATGGCGCGGTTTTTCGGCGACCGGGCCACTGGCCAGGTTGGCTTGATGGTAACGGGCGGTATTTCACCCAATGACGCCGGCAGCCTGGGTCTAGGCGGCGCAACTTTGAACGACAGCGGTGACGGCCATCGTCTGATCACCGATGCGGTACATCAGGCGGGCGGCAAAATTTTACTACAAGTCCTGCATGGCGGCCGCTATTCCCGGCACCCTGACGCGGTAGCGCCTTCGCCCGTCGCCTCGCGCATCAACCACCACGTGCCACGAGCCTTAAGCAATGGAGAAATTCTCCAGACCATCGAAGATTTCGCATCGTGTGCGCAGCGGGCCCGGGACGCCGGTTATGACGGGGTCGAGATCATGGGCTCGGAAGGTTATCTGATCACTCAATTCATCTCGCTTCGGACCAATCAACGGGATGATGACTGGGGTGGTAGTTTCGAGAACCGCATCCGCTTTCCCATCGAAGTCATGCGTCGGACCCGGGAAGCCTGTGGCGATGATTTCATTATTCTCTATCGCCTCTCACTACTGGATCTGGTCGAGGGAGGCCTGTCATGGGATGAAACGGTAAAACTGGCCCAGGCCTTGGAAGCCGCGGGGGCAACCATGTTCAATACCGGCATCGGCTGGCACGAGGCGCGCATCCCAACGATCATGCACTCCGTGCCCCGCGGCGCCTTCACCTGGGCCACGGCCCGGCTGATGGGCAAGGTCAAGGTACCTTTGATTGCCTCCAACCGGATCAACGATCCAGCACAGGCCGAGGCGCTGATCGCGAGCGGGCAGGCAAATATGGTCTCCATGGCCCGGCCCTTCCTGGCCGATGCCGACTTCGTAGCCAAGGCGATGGCCAGAAAGGCGGACGAAATCAACACCTGTATAGCCTGCAATCAGGGTTGTCTGGATTATATTTTCAAGGGCAAGGTATGCACCTGCCTGGTTAATCCACGCGCCTGTTATGAAACAGAACTGGTGATCGAACCGGCTCCGAGCAAAAAGCAGATCGCCGTAATCGGGTCCGGGCCGGGGGGTATGTCATATGCCATCACCGCCGCCGAGCGGGGCCATCAGGTCACCGTCTATGAAGCGGCCGACCGCATTGGCGGACAGTTCAACATGGCCCTGGCCATTCCCGGCAAGGAGGATTATGGCGAGACCATTCGCTATTGGGGCAGCCAGATCAAACGCCTGAGCATCACCTTGAAGTTGAACCACCAGGCGGAGGCCGCCGAATTACAGGCGTCCGGCTATGACGAGGTTATCCTGGCCACTGGCGTGCGGCCCCGCGCCCTGGATCTGCCGGGCATCGATCACCCAAAGGTAATGTCTTATGTGGATGTCCTACAGGAAGGCAAAGCGGTGGGCGAGCGGGTGGCAATCATTGGCGCGGGGGGCATCGGTTTCGATGTCGCGGAATTCTTGAGTAACGCGGACGGTCCCGGCGATCCGGCCAAGCCTGATATCGACCGCTGGCTGCGGGAATGGGGGATCGACCGGGATCCCAGCCACGACGGGGGACTGTCACCCGCTGGCCCCGTCATGCAGTCGCCCCGCCGGATTACCCTGCTGCAACGCAAGGCCCAGGCCCTGGGCCGTGGCCTGGGCATGACCACGGGCTGGGCCATTCGCGCCGAGCTGCAAATGAAGGGGGTCGAATTGGTCGGTGGCGTGACGTACCGCAAGATCGATGACGCCGGCCTGCATATTACCGTCGATGGCGAAGACCGCGTGCTCAATGTAGACAATATAGTGATTTGTGCCGGCCAGGAGGAGCGGCGCGATCTGAACACCGATCTGCTGGCTAGCGGTATGACGGTGCATCTGATCGGCGGTGCCGACGTGGCCGTCGAACTCGATGCCCTGCGCGCGATTGAACAAGGCACCCGCTTGGCGGCCGCCTAGTTTGACAAGAAAGGAGTTGAGATCATGGCTGGAATAGCGAGAACATTGTTTGATTCGGATCATGAAATTTTCCGAGACACCGTGCGGCGCTTTGTGGAAGATGAAATCGTGCCCCATCACGCGCAATGGGAAAGGGACGGCAAGGTCAGCCGCGAAGCTTGGCTCAAAGCCGGCGAGTTGGGCCTGTTGTGCGCGTCCATGCCGGAAGAATACGGCGGCGGCGGCGTGGATCGTACTTATAGCATTATTTTGATAGAGGAACTCGCCCGCGCCGGCGCCTCCGGCCCCGGTTTCGGCCTGCATTCGGAAATCGTCGCGCCATATATCAACCGCTATGGCTCGGAAGAACAGAAGCGTAATTTTTTGCCGCTAATGGCCAAGGGCAAGATGATCGGCGCAATTGCCATGACGGAGCCGGGCACGGGTAGCGACCTGCAGGGCGTGCGCACCACGGCCCGGAAAGACGGCAACGAACTGGTTATCAACGGTGCCAAAACCTTCATCACCAACGGTGAGATGTCCGACCTTGTCGTCGTGGTCTGCAAGACCGACCCGGACGCCGGCGCCAAGGGCATCTCCCTGGTGCTGGTGGAAACCGACCGGGACGGCTTTCGCAAGGGCCGCAATCTGGAAAAGATCGGCTTGAAGGCCCAGGATACATCGGAATTATTCTTTGATGATATGCGCGTGCCCATGACCAATTTGCTGGGCGAAGAGGGCAAGGGCTTCATCTATTTGATGCAGGAACTGGCCTGGGAACGTCTGCAACTTTCCATTTCCGCCGTGGCCAACACGGAAGCGGCGGTGGAATGGACCATCGACTACACTAAACAGCGGGAAGCCTTCGGCCAACCGATCATGGATTTCCAGAATACCCGTTTCAAACTAGCGGAAATGAAAACCCTGGCCACGGTAGCCCGCACCTTCGTGGATAAACTGATTGGCCTGATGATGGAAGACAAGCTGGATGCCGAAACCGCGGCCATGGCGAAATGGTGGACCTCGGACACCCAGTGCAAGGTGATCGATGAATGCCTGCAACTGCATGGCGGCTATGGCTATATGTGGGAATTCCCCATCGCGCGGGCCTGGGCCGATGCCCGCATCCAACGCATCTACGCCGGCACCAACGAAATCATGAAGGAAATCATTGGCCGGGGCCTGTAGCGGACTAAAAAATGCGATGATAAAATTCCGCAGGCCGCATAAGCGCCGCTATGGCTCCGCTGGCATACCGAGCCAAATAAGTGACACGCCGGCGCACTTCGGACACAACCAGAGACCGGCGATCACGCGTGAAGGCTCGTGGCATTCATTTATCTGGTGCAGAGCCCGTAGAGAGGCCTGGGAAAACCCGCCGATTGAAATTTTGCGGCTACGCTGCCGGCGCGCGGCTAGCATTGGCCTAACCTATCGGCAATACACCTTCGTTCTGGTGGATCGCGGCGTTAACCTGCAAGCGATGATCTTTGGCCTCGGCGGAACCTTGGTTCAGATAAAGAATGGCCAAGCCCAGCCGCCGCCCGACGTTTTAGAAAAACTAGGGCGGCTCAACGCGTCCGCCATTTTCGTGATAACGGACTACCTGCAAGCGCCGTCAATTATCGCGCAGATAAACACGCTGTGCGATGACTGCATCACTGATTACGGCATTTACAGGAACGCGGTGGACGCACCCAGCGCCATATTAAACCTGCTGGCGTAATACAAACTATCCCCGGCGACGGTAGTCATGGTAGGCGCCGACATTGCCAGCGAAAATCGCATACAGACCGTAAAATTGGCGAAGTTTATCCCGGCTGACGAGTATTTTGCAGTGCGCTAGAAACCTGGATAGCCAGGCATCAATGGCAGCGGCCGCAGACGATGATACCGTCACGCAGGTAACTGGGCAGATCCGGCAGACCGGTCTCACGGCCCAGCACCTCCAGGTCATCAGGCACGAGAGAGGTGGTGACCGCCAAATCGGCCCGCACCGTCCTCATCGTGGCTTCTATATTACCATTCCCGAAAACGCTCCGCCACGGCATGCCCGTCTCGTCGAGGACTGTGCCTACATTGCGCGCAGGGTGCCCGTATTGATCCAGTCCAGGCGCGGGCCAGATTTCTGCAGCGTGTTGATCAATACTAGACCAGCGACATCCAACCCGGCTAGAATGGACTTGGCCGCATACAGACCGCCGATGGATAAACCAACCAGTACGGGCCGTACTATTTTCAGCTTTTCGACCAGATGGATTAGATCACCGGTAATCACCTGTTTCGTCAGTTCCTGTCCAGCTTCAAACGGGCTGTTGGCCTGGCCGCAAAAATTATAACAATGGGTTCCTAAACCCCTTTCGCGCTGGGCCGAGCCAATCTCGGCCTGCCACATGCTGGCATCGCCGGTGATGGCATTGACGAAAACAAATGTCGGGGCGCCCTCGTTGCCGGGCAGATCCCGTTCATGATTAGCCCTTCATGGTCGTTCAATTTCAGCACAGGCACTCGCCACCTCCTCCCAGGCGTCATCCGGCCAGCTCTTCGCCGAACACCTCGTCCCAGACCTTGGCCAATTGCACATCGACCTCCGCCATCTCTATCGGTAGCCCCAGGTCGACCAGTGAAGTGACCCCGTGTTCTTGAATGCCGCAGGGCACAATGCCGGCATAATGGGACAAATCAGGCTCCACGTTAAGGGCGATACCGTGATAGGTGATCCAGTGGCGCACCCGGACGCCAATAGCGCCGATCTTATCTTCCCGGCCCTGGCCCCGGTCGATCCAGAGGCCTACCCGGCCTTCTCGCCGCTCCCCCCGTAGATTGAAACGCCCCAGGGTGGCGATGAGCCAGCCCTCCAACAACGCCACATAGCTACGGACATCCATTTTACGGCGCTGCAGATCCAGCATGACATAGGCAATCCGCTGGCCGGGCCCGTGATAGGTATATTGCCCGCCTCTGCCCGTACGGTGGACCGGGAGGCGGTCAGGAAGCAATAGGTCGGCATCCTTGGCCGAGGTACCGGCGGTGTAAAGGGGCGGATGCTGCAAAAGCCAGACAAGTTCCTCCTCTGCGCCCGTGCGGATGGCGGCGACCCGCGCCTCCATTGCCTGGACGGCGTGTTCATAATCGACCAATCCATCACTAATCCGCCATTCCATGGCCTCTTTATCCCGCGTTTCTGCAGCGATCTCGACACTATCATAACCCTGGGCAGGCTAAGCTAGCACCACCGCAATTGTAACGGACTTTAACTGCCCATGAATGACCAACGATTAGCCCGCGTTGATCTGGATATCTCCGTGGTCATCGGCAGCACGGAAATACCGATCCACCAACTATTGCGCATGGGCCGTGGCCCGGTGATTGAGCTGGACGCCACGATAGAGAATTGTGTCTGAATTCTGGCCAATAACCGATTAATCGCCCGGGGCGGGATCATGGTCAATGTCGAGAACGTCACCGAGCAGGTCACCGGAACCGTATATGTCTTCGACGAATGAGCAGGGCACGGCGCTTGCAGCGGTTGCGGGGATTTGCTATTCCCCCAGGGCTTATGATCAAACTTATGAAGTCGCGCGCGGTCGTGGCGGAATTGGTAGACGCGCAGCGTTGAGGTCGCTGTGGGGGTGACCCCGTGGAAGTTCGAGTCTTCTCGACCGCACCATTTCAACCCCTTGAAAACGAGTATGTTTTCGAGGAGTGTTTTGCTGTCCTTGCCCCCTATGCTGTAGGCTGGGACTTATGAGCGAACCGGGTCAGTCAGGCGACCCGGCCAATATTGCAACGCCAACCTCTTTCAAAGATGTCTGCGCGGTCAATACGGAATTGGTGCGCGCCGTCGAAGCCGCCCTGGCGGACGATCATGGTGCGGCGTTGCCCGAATTGCTTGCGGATATGCGTCCCGCCGATATCGCCGACCTCGTGGTCGTGCTGGGCGATGATCTTGACATCGATACCTTGATCGATCTGGAAGGTTCGGTGCTGGAGGATCTGCTGGCGGTGATGAGCCCCCATGCCGTGGCCCGCACCATTCCCAAACTGGATACAGATGAAGCCGTCCATCCGCTGAAAGAGATGGATGAGGCCCGCCGCGATCAGGTTCTGGCCCGGGTTCCAGCGCTGGACCGGGCCGCCGTTTTGGAAGGTCTGTCGTTCCCGGAAGATAGTGCCGGACGCTTGATGCAGCGGGATCTGATCGCCGTGCCGGCCTATTGGTCCGTCGGCCAGGTCGTCGATTATTGCCGCGATACGGCTGATTTTCCGGACGACTTTTACGAGATCTTTGTCATCGGTCCCCGATATCGTCCCATCGGCCAGGTCGTCCT
>CAUZBE010000091.1:0-9124 GCA_963577885.1 Alphaproteobacteria bacterium | reverse complement strand
GCGTTCAATCCTTTATGCCTTTCTGCTGGGAGAGCTTATGACGTTTCGCAGACCTCGCCCTGACAACAATCATTGATGTTAATGAGGCACGACTGGCACTGGTAGTGGCCATGAGCCATGGCGCACTTGCATCGCGTGTCCGGCAGGCGTCATCCATGGCTTCGAGAATAGAAGCCTTGAGCCGGTGTACTTTCAAGTCATGCTGGGCCGCGGCAGACCGGAATCGATGGGCTATACTGACGACAAATTATACAAAAACCGTGACGGACATCTCTAACCCAAAGCGATTGGAGTCCAGAAAAATCTTGCACAAACATCATTCCCGCTTATGGCACTCTTCAAGCATCAGGCTGATGTCGGCTTGTACTCTAACTTCGAGCGTTATTATAGCAAACATTAACCGGCAGAGTTTGACCCATACCAAGCATCGGAGACCCGCGCGCCAGCGTCCTGTGTAGATAGGTAGGTACCAAAATCCACCAGGGTGCGAATGGTGCTGCCTGAGCTGCATAGTCTAAATCGGAATTCCTGGTAATTTGAGTTGTTATTATCGGTGCAGGTAAATCCCACAACTACGCGAACCACATTTGAAGAATTCAATGAAGAGATCAACATCGACGATTGGCATCAAGCGAAATTCAAGCGCCAGTCCAGGTTCTTGATTAAGACGACGGTGCGCTCAACTCGCGTTCGCGCCTCTTGGCGCGGAGTTTTGCCGTGGCTTCGGTATCGAGGCTGGGCGGGGTGCCAGCGACCACGACACCATACGCCGCCGCGGCATGGGCAATGGTGACTTTTTCCTCGCGGATATCCGCCAGAACCCGCTCCGGATCCCGGGCCAGGGCATCGCCATAACCACCCCCGCTGGCGAGGCGGACCTCTAACACATCATCCCGGCGCAGGGTGGTGAGAAATTTCGACGGTTGTGGCTCGATGCCGCCCTTGGTCCGGCGGATGCGGACATCCGACGGCGTGCCGTCCGCCCCTCCTGCCAAGCCATAGGGGGCGATATCCCGGCGGTCGGAGCGGACCTGAATAATGCCCTCGTCTTCCAGAAAGCGCAGATGCCGGGTCAAACTCAGGCCGCCCCTATATTCGCCGGCCCCGCCGGTATCTTCTATGAAGCCATAGCGTTCCACCAACAATGGCTGCTCGCTTTCCAACAGCTCCACTGGGGTATTGGAATAGTTGACGATAATGCCGGTGCAGGCGTCCATGCCGTCGCGCCAGGGCCCGCCGCCCCAGGAACCGACCAGGAATTCGAGATAGACGAAGGGTTTGCCGTCAGCATAATAGCCGCCCAGGCTGACGCCGGCGTCGGGCGAGCTGCCGCCCGAGGCCGGCACTAGGTGGGGCACGATCTGGGCCAGTGCGCCCATCACCGTATCGGCGATGCGAAAACCCGTCAAACCCCTGGCGGCCACCGCTGAGGGCGGCGCGCAATTGACAATGGAACGTTCCGGCGTCAGCACTTTTATGGGCCGGAAATAGCCGGCGTTGTTGGGGATGCCAGCATCCAGAATAGAGCGTATGCAAGCCCAGGCGGCGGATGCTGTGAAGGGATAGACCGAGTTGATGGCGCCCTTGACCTGTGGCGAGGTGCCCTCGAAATCGACGGTCATTTCCTCCCCCCCGACGGTGATTTCCACCTTGAAAGTGATCGGCCCGGGGTCAATGCCGTCGTTGTCGATATAGTCGGTGAATCGATAGGCGCCGTCCGGAAGCTTGGCGATTTCGCTACGGGTGAAACGTTCGGCGTGATCCAGAAGCTCTTCGCAATAGGCCTCGAAATCCTCCAGGCCGTATTTCCCGATCAGCTCCAGAAGCTGCCGTTCGCCGATATTACAGGCGGCGATCTCGGAGCGGATGTCGCCCAGCACGGTCTCGGGCACCCGCACATTGCGTTCGATAATGCGGAAGATCGAGAGGCAGGGCTCTCCGCCATCATAGAGGCGTACCGGGGGCAGGCGCAGACCCTCCTGATAGATCTCAGTCGAGTCGGAGGCATTACCCCCCGCAACCCGGCCGCCGATGTCCGTCTGATGGGCCAGGGTTGCGGCATAGCCGACCAGCCTGTCGCCCAGGAAAATCGGTTTGATGCAAACCACATCCGGCAAATGCGTGCTGCCATCCCAGGGGTCGTTGGTGACATAGATGTCACCGGGCCGCATCTCGCCCGCAAAGGCGCCCTGGGCGGCCAGAATGGCATAGGGCATGGCGCCCATATGCAAGGGCAGACAGGTGCCCTGGGCGATCAACTGGCCATCGGCCACGAAGAGGGCGGTGGAATAATCCAGCGCCTCCTTGACCACGAAGGAGCGCGCCGTGCGCTGCACCGTTACCGCCATTTCATCCGCCGCAGCGGCCAGCGCGTTCTTGATGACCTCCAGGGTGAAGGGATCGTGCGCGCTTTCCAGCTTTGGCATCGCGTTGCCATCGGCAGCAAATTGTTTGGTCATGTTTCCATCTCTCCTATTCCGCACCAACATCCAGCCGCAGGGCCTGCCAGGCATCCCGGCGGATCCGGCAGCCCGGCGGCACCACGGTGGTGCTATCGTATTCCTCGACGATCAGGGGCCCCTCCAGGCCGGCCTCGGTGATATCCGGGCGGTCAACGACGGCGGTCTTCAGGCGGCCATGTCGTGGGCCGAAATAGGCGCTGCGGGGGTGCCGGGTGACGGCGCCGCCGGCCTGGGTGGTCACCGCCAGGGCCGAAGGCACACGGGCCTCCTTCCCCCGGCCGCGGGCGATCAGGCGCAGGTTGACCAGCACCACCACCTCCTCATCGCTCTGATAGCCGTAGGTGCGCTCGTGCTCGTCGCCGAACGAGAGGACTGCCACGGCCAGATCGTCATCGCCGCCGCCAACAGGGACCGTCAGTTCGGTATTTTCACCGCGATAGCGCAAATCGGCGAAACGTTCGAATTCAATTCTGTCCCCGCCATAGCCTTCACTTTCCAGCTCCCGTCGGCCATCGGCTTCCAGGGCGCCATAGGCCGCCCTTACCTCCGACCCTTGCAGGACTTCAATTTCGCGCATCAAGGTGCGGACATAATGGTGCTCCGTGGCGGGAAACAGCAGGCCCAGGGCGGAGAAAACGCCGGCGGCTGGGGGCACCAGGATAGTTGCTATATCGAGGGAGCGGGCTAGGGTCACGGCATGTACGGGGCCGTTGCCGCCAAAGGCCATCAGCGCGAATTGGCGCGGATCGCGGCCCCGCTCGGACGAGACCGAGCGCAAGGCCCGGGTCATGGCCGCGTTGGCGACCCGGTGAATGCCGTACGCCGCCTCATCCACCGATACCCCCAACGGACCGGCGATCTGCGCCTCGATAGCCGCTGCCGCGGCCTGGGCGTCCAGGGCCAGTTCGCCGCCCACCAGATAATCCGGATTGACGAAGCCCAGCACCACGTTGGCATCCGTCACCGTGGGCACGGTGCCGCCCTGGCGGTAGCAAATCGGTCCCGGCACCGCGCCAGCGCTTTCCGGCCCGACGGTCAGGGCGCCGCCTGGATCAATTCGCACCAGACTGCCGCCACCGGCCCCAACCTCGGCGATATCGATGGCCGCCACACCCACGTGATGGCCGCCGCCCTTCAACAGTCGGGCGGCGTAATTGATGCCGGCGCCCACGTCAAGCTCACCGACCCGGTCAAAGGCGCCGCCTTCGATAATCGCCGCCTTGGCGGTGGTGCCGCCCATGTCGAATGTCAGCACGTTCTCGAATCCCAGCTTGGCCGCGACCTCCGCGCCGCCGACGACACCGGCGGCGGGACCAGATTCGATAATGTGTATAGGCCGCTGACAGGCGGCTTCCACCCCCATGGCGCCGCCGCTGGATTGCATCACCAGCAGGGGCGCGGTGATGTCAAGGCGTCGCAGCGAGGCGGACAGCGCGGTCAGGTAGCGGGCTACGACGGGCAGGATATAGGCATTGACGACGGCGGTGGAGGTTCGCTCATACTCCTTGATCTCGGGCAGGATTTGCGACGACAGGCAAACCGGCATATCCGGTGCCCGTTCGGCGATCAGTTCGCCGATGCGCCGTTCGTGGGCGCCGTTGGCATAGGCATTGATCAACGATACCGCGACCGCCTCGACCCCGTTGGCCAGCAGTTTTTCGATTGCCGCCCCTGCCGAGACGTCGTCCAATGGGGTCAGAATGCCGCCCTTGTGATCAATGCGCTCGACAACCTCGGCCCGGTTGGCGCGGCTGGCCAGGGGCTCGGGCTTTTGCCAGGTCAGATCGTAAAGTGTGGGCATGCGGAGGCGGCGAATTTCTAGGACATCTCGGAAGCCGTGCGTGGTGATCAATCCGGTCTTGACGCCCTGGCGTTCTAGAATGGCGTTGGTGGCAATGGTGGTGCCGTGGATGACCTCGGCAATTGCCGGGGCGGAGATTGCGCCGCCCCCGAACACCGCAGTTAGGCCCTCAGCGATGCCGCGGCTGTAGTCGTCCGGCGTCGAGGGCACTTTCAGCGTCAGGGCTTCGCCGTTGGCGGTCAAGAACACCATGTCGGTAAACGTGCCGCCGATATCGATGCCGACCCGGTAACTCATACAGCCGTCCCCCCGTCACTCCGAGCCTACACCCGCTCCTCGGCACCCGCCAACCACAATCCACGGAAATTTCGCCGCGCCAGCGGTGGATATGCATATCCTCCGCACAACAGCATCATCTCCCTTTAAATTCCTCTGGTAGACCCCAGAGATTGGTTGATCTTGGCGTCAATCAGTTCCGTTCGATGAGCACGCAACGCGGCAAGCGTGGCTGCTTCATCTACGCCCATAAGAAGTGAATAGCCAACCGCGTCGGCGGACACGATGGCCGCCGATCTATGTTGGATCGCTTCTACCATGGAGCAGAGTGTAACGGTCCGCGCCATGGGAATCCATGCGGGCTGTTGACAGCGCCGCATTTCCGCTTTTGGCAGATTGTGTCGAAAAGTCGAAAAATTTGTGGGTCAAAATTTCTCCCCAAACCCAATTCAGCCTAGGATCGCGGCTGCAATCTCAATAGAGGTCCTTTACAGCGTCGTACAAGGAGACGCTAGATTTTTGACTGTCCCCCCTAGCTAAAATTTCGAACCGCCCGCCAGTGAGGCTGAGGGTTTTCCACCAACCTCGAAAAAAGACTTTTTCAACGATATCGGCACAAACCGCTGGTACTGGTCCGGAACAGCATTTTCCGATGCTTCCCCAAGAGCTAGCTAACACAACCGGCATGAGGACCGTCAAGGAATTGCCAGGCAAGCACCATCGCTGTGGGCTGCCGCTCTAGGCGGGCCGTTTCCGCGATACGACCAAGACGAGCTTTCTCAGGATCTGTCAGCGCCATAGCGCAGCGCGCTAAGCGGGTGTATCATTTGCCGACCGCGTCAACAGGGAACGACGCATTGCGGAAGAAACGCGCCATGCCGAACGAGCTCAGCTTTTCCAATCGCCACAAGGATCTGGCCGCGAGAGACCAGGAATACGTGCTGGGCTGGCGTTTCGAGCCGCGCATCGTTTTCGAACGGGGCGAGGGGGTGCGGCTATTCGATGTCGATGGCAACGCCTATTACGACATGAGCGCCGGGATGATGTCGCTAACGCTGGGCCACGCCCACCCCGAACTGGTCGACGTGATCCGCGACATGTCGAGCCGGCTCATTCATCAATCCTCTTGGTACACGAATCCCTGGGCGATCGAATTCGCGGAGCTGATCGCCACGACCATGCCCGGTGAGCTGAAGATGACCAACTTCGCCGTGACCGGATCGGAAGCCAATGAAATCGCGATGCGCATGGCGCTTGCCGCGACCGATGGTTTTGATATCTGCTCCATGGTGCGCGGGCTGCATGGCGGGTCGCTGGCTGCGGAATCGATGACTTCGGTTGGCGGTGCGCGGCGGCGTGGGCTCGGGCCGCTGACCCTGCCGGCGCGCGCCAACTGCATAGTGCCCGCTTTCTATTACCGCGCGCCGATAGACGACGCCGAGAAATGGGACGAGGTCAGCCTACAAATGACCGAGGAATTGATCGAATACACCACCTCGCAGCAAGTCGCCGCGTTGATGCTGGAACCGATCGCGGTACCGGGCGGGATGATCGTCCCCTCGGAACGCTGGCTGCGCGGCATCCGCGATATCGCAGACCGCTGGGGCGCGCTGCTGATATTCGACGAATGCCAGCTCGCCCCCGCGCGGACCGGCAAGTTCTGGTCGTTCGAACATTACGACGTCGTCCCCGATATCGTCACTTTCGGCAAGGGGATGACGGCGGGTTTCGCCAATTGTGGGGCCATCACGACGCCGGAAATCGCCGAGAAGACGCGCGGCGCCCTGGGGTTGCCCTGGTCTGGTACCTATCCACAGGACCCGCTGCCCTGCGCCGTCGGGTTGAAGCAGCTCGAAATCGTGCTACGCGATGACCTGACCGGCCACGCCGAACGCGAGGGTGTCTTTATCGGCGAGCGGCTCGGGCAAATTCAGGCGCGCCACGACTGTATAGGGGATGTACGCGGCAAGGGGCTCTACCGCATGCTCGATATTGTCAAGGACCGCGCCAGCAAGGAACCCGACGCGCAGATGGCTGAACGCATCCGCTACCACGCGCTGGCCGAAGGGTTGCTGTTGATCGCGGTGAAGAACTACGTTCGCTTTTGTCCGCCGACGATCGTCACCCGCGCCGAACTCGACGACATCCTGGGCCGCCTCGAAGCCGCGATAACCCGCGCCGAGGAAGGCGGCCCCATCGCCACCGACATCGCTGCGTCAAGTTCTCTGGCGACCAACAGCGCCGAGCGGTAGCAGAAGACCCGCACTATCTTCAATCCGTTGAAACGACGAGAGCCGGCTAGGCAGGATTTGCAAATGCGCAAGTCGGGTGCCCCCTGCGGCTAGGTAGATTATTCTCCGTGAACTCATCCATATTGATCTGCTGTTCACCGACGTCATTCTGCCCGGCGGCATGAACGGCGAAACCATTGCCGATGCGGCGCCGGCCCATCACCCAAACATCAAGGTCATGTACATGTCCGGCTTCACTCAGGACGCGCTGATCCATCAGGGCAAATTGAGTAATGACGTGGTGTTGCTGCACAAACCCTTCCGCCTTGCCTATCTCGCCAACAAGTTGCGTCAGGCATTGGATGGCCCGCCGGCCGCCGACGCCTCAACAATCGTCTGAAAGAGCGATAACACGTCTGCCTGTATCCTGGCCAAACGCTGTTCCAGTTGAGCCATGTCGTCGCTTCCGGTTATTTTCAAGACAGCGTTGGCCAGACCCCGTGGCGCCGTGGCGGGATCGAAATCACCAACCACGGCAACCCGGAACAGCGCCATCAAATCGCGATAGAGACCGGAAGCGGCGATCAGATCATCCGCTTCCCGTCTGCCCATATGACCCAGGCGCGCCAGGTTGGACAAAGCCAGGGCGGTATTGGGCGCCAATACACCGCCGTCCTCGGCCCCGTGGGCCAATTGCAAAAACTGCGCGATGAACTCAATATCCAGCAGACCGCCGCGCACCAGTTTCAATTCCCAGGGGTTTACATTGCCCCGCCCCGCCTCCTTGACCAGGCGCTGGCGCATCTCCGAAACATCCCTTGCGACCGCCGCCCGGTCACGGGGCCGGGCCAACACGTCCGCGATAACGCCTTCGACCCGGTCCACCAACCTTCCCTCGCCGGCGATGACCCGGGCCCGGGTCATCGCCATATGCTCCCAGGTCCAGGCTTCGTTGCGCTGATAATCGCCAAAGCCGTCAAAACGCGTCGCCACGGGGCCGGAGTTTCCCGACGGGCGCAGGCGCATATCCACCTCATACAGCTTGCCCTCGGCTGTCGGCACTGTCAGGGCGTTGATCAAACGCTGGCTGAGACGCGAGAAATACTGTTGTGCCGGCAGGGCGCGGGCACCGTCCGAGATAGCATCCGGGTCGGGGTAGTCATAGACGAAAATAAGATCCAGATCGGATTCTCCAGTCAGCTCGCGGCTACCCAATTTGCCCATGGCCAGAACGGCCATGCCGCCGCCGGATATCTGGCCATGGCGTTCATCTTTGGCGAAGGCGTCGGCGACCCGCGGCAGCAAGGCCGCCACGGCCGCCTCGGCCAGGTCCGCGTAGCCGGCACCGGAGCGGTCGGCATCAATGGTCCCACACAGGATCTGTGCCCCGATCTGGAATTTGCGTTCCTTCACATGGCGCCGGGTAAAATCCAGAACGTCCTGAAAATCCCCGGCTTCGTCCAAGGCCATGGCGAACTCCGCCCGCAGCACCCGCAGGGTAGGCAGGGTGGCTAGGAATTCAGCGGAAGTCATGGCATCGACGACAGTGGAGTTTTCCGCCAAGTAGTTGGCCAGGCGCGGCGCGCTGCCCATGATCTCGGCCAGCAGCTCCAGCAATTGCGGCCGCGCCGTCAGCATGGAAAATAATTGCACGCCCGTGGGTAAATTCGACAAAAAACGGTCGAACCGGCCCAGGGTTGCATTTGGATTGGCGGTGTCGGCGAAGGCCTGCAGCAGCGCCGGTGCCAAGGCGGTCAACAACTCCCGTGCCCGGGCCGAGCGCATGGCCCGGTAACGGCCATGGTGCCAGCCACGCATGGTTTGGGAAGCACCCTGGGCAGCCTTGAAACCAAGGGCGGCAAGCTTTGCCAAGGTGTCCGGGTCGTCGTCGACGCCGGTAAAGATCAAACGGCCATCGCCCAGACGCTCGGGCGCGGCATCAAACAGAATGCCGTGATGATGACGCACCCGGTTGAGGTGATGGAGGAGGACGGCGCGAAATTCCACCGCCTCCCCAAAGCCCATGAAAAGGGCCATGTGCGCCACGCCTTCGGCGGTCTTCGGCATGCTCTGGGTCTGCTCGTCGGCGACCATTTGCAGGCGATGCTCCAACTGACGCAGGAACTCATAAGCCGCAGTCATCTCGGCCGCGGCGGTGCCATCGATCCAGCCGCCCCTGGCCAGGGCATCCAGTGCGGTGGCGGTGGCGGCCGGGCGCAGGGCCGGTTCCCTGCCCCCGGCGATCAACTGCTGGGTCTGGGCAAAAAATTCGATGTCACGGATGCCGCCCCGGCCCAATTTGACATTGTGCCCTTCGACGGCGATATCACCGTCACCCTCGTGGCTGTGGATCT
>CAUZBE010000090.1:0-9160 GCA_963577885.1 Alphaproteobacteria bacterium | reverse complement strand
GTGACCTTTCGATGTACTTTCTGAGCCGATTAAAAGAAGAGTTCTCGGAAGATCCGGATGGACTGAAGCCAAATAATGAATTTCAAAAAAAGTTCGGCGGTCAAATGAAGGTTTGCGATGCCTGAAACTCGTCAGACGAGATCATCGAAGATGCGGTCCTAACATTGTTATGGAGTGACCTCGGATGGCTATCAGGGTAACTCATAGCGGACAATGCCAGATCACCACTGATTTCAATATGGGGAGATGGTGCGCGCCGGTGCGATATCCGACCTGTAGCGAAGGCTGCCTGATCTACGTAGACGTTAGCTATTACGATAGCGGGCGTATTTTAGGTAGGCGATGATGACCGCACGGTCCGCTTACTTGACCTAGTGCTACATGGTCGAGCCGCGGACGAACTAGTGGGGCTTGCTGAGGAGAACATCGCTGTTCGCTATGGGCGCCGCCGTCAGTCCTTGGTGAGGGCCGCGCCGTCGAAACGTTCGCGGCTGGCAATTTCCGCCACCGCATTGCGGCGCAGCTTGTTCAATTGCTTTACCGGCTTGCCCAGGGGCACTACGGCGGCGACCGCAAAATCGACGGGGATGTTTAACAGCATCTGGACCTCGCCCTCCCGGGCCACAGCCAAGGTAGTAATGGTACCACCAAAGCCGGCCTGGCGGGCGCCCAGCAGAACGTTCCAGACAAAGGGATAGATCGAGGCACCGGAGATAATACCGATCCGGTCCAGGTCCTGATCCATGGAGGCAACGACTTTTAGATCGACCACGAAAACCAACACGGCGGAGGCGTCCCGGAAAGAATTCACAAGGATGCCGGGGGCCGGCGTGGCTTCAATCTCGGCCGCCGTGATAGAGGTTTGCGTGACCGCGTTCCAGGGACTTTCCCCCGCCTTAGTTTGCGCCATATAGCGTTTAGCGGCAGGTTCCGCTAACATGGCCAAGGCCTCTCGGGTGGCCGGATCGCGTACCACGATGACCCGGTTGCCCTGGCGGTTGCCGCCTGAGGGGGCAAAGCGCGCGTTCTCAATCAATTCATAGATCAGCTCGTCCGGGATCTCCTCGCCAGTATATTCGCGGGCAGAAAACGTGGTCCGCATGACATCGTAAAGTTCCATAATTTTTGTCTCTCCCATTGTTGCGGGCGAGCTTGCTGTGGGAAGCCGCCCCCGTCAAGTTCCGGTCAAACCTCGACCCGGGTATAGAGCGCCATTTGGCTTGACGATCCCAGGGCCGGATGGGCCGGTCCGATGCCGGTGAAGGTAACCTGATAGCCGTTGCGGGCGGCCACCCCTTGGGCCCAGCTTTCGAACTTGGCCCGGGTCCACTCGAACGCATGCTCCGGATGGCGCAGGCGGTGAGCCGGGACGCCCAGGAGCTCGTTGCATTCCTGGTTCGGCGTGGTGATAAGCACAGTATCAGGTCGAAAGCCGTTGAAGACGGCCCGCTCCACCTTGGACAACTGATCGGGGGGAATATGTTCAATCGTTTCCAGCAGCACGGCGGCATCGAAGCCCGCGAAACGCGGGTTGGTCTCGGCAAAGGAGTCGTTGAGCACCTGAATGCGCTGACCCTGGGGAAAGCCGGCATGGTCCAGCGCGCGCGCGCATTGCGCTAACGCCGTGCGGGAGATATCAAGGCCGACGATTCGCTCGAAAAAATTGTTCCTGGCCAGCGCCACCAGTAACAGCCCTGACCCGCAGCCAAGATCAAGCACCCGCCGCGCGCCCGACGCGCGCAGGCTCTCAACAACAATATTCATACGCTCTTGATGCAACGATGTGGGCATGGGCCCGATTTTAGCACATCGGGCGAAACCAGGTTGAAACCTACGCCGCCAGGGCCTGGGCCGCGACGGCGGCGGTATTATCATCCTCGATGGCCAGGGGAATCGCCGGCGCGCAGGCGGTGATCTAGACCCTGGGGGCCCTGCAGGGCACGGCCTCTTCCAACGCCGTAACAGGCGAGTGGAATTGACCCCGCAGGGCCGGGACTATCTGGCGGAGATCGCCACACGTATAGATTACCTTGCCGCTGCCACGGCCCGCATTTAAGGCGAACAGAGCAGCCACGCCATCTCCATCACGCCTATCCGACCTTTGCCATCCGTTGGCTGCTGCCGCGCTGGGGCGGTTTATACGATAGCCATCCAGAGGTCGAGTGCGCCTGACCACGTCCCTCAACCCTGCCGAATTCGACCGCGATGACTATGACCTAGCCATCGAAGTCCTGGCGGAAAACATCCGCCGGCCCGACGAACTGGCTGGGCACAACCTGTTGCACAGCGGCCCCTGCTGCTCCGGTCATCCCTTCCGGATTGTCTGCCCGGACAGTAAGGCGCGGGATGAGCGCCTAATCGCCTTCCGTGACTGGCTATTGGAAGAACGGCGGTGGACATATAGACTTTGGCTATAGAGCCAAGCCATCCAGAAAGGCCCCCATCGCCTGATTAAAGGCAGTCGGCTGATCCATGTTGGCTTCGTGCCCGGCGCCATCGATCACCACCTTTTGGGCGCTCGCGATCTTGCCGGCCATGTAGTCCGCGGCGGCGTGAAACTTCACATCTTCGGAGCCGACCAGAACCAGGGTCGGCACGGCAATGGAAGGTAGGCTTTGGATCATCTTGTCATCGAACTGGGCTAGCATGCCGCGGGCGGCGTGGGCTAGACCGGTGGCATCGCGGTGGCCGGCAATGCGCAAGGCTGGGGAATCGCCTAGCGCATCCAGGCCTTTTGCTTCGAAGCTGGCGGCGCGGCCATGAGCGGTTTCGTTCCAGGCATCCCGCGCCGCATCATTCTTAAAACCGGGACCGGCATCGAACAGCATTAACCCGACGGTGCGGTCGGGATGGTGCCGATGAAACGCCAACGAGGCGCAGCCTCCCAGGGACAGCCCCCCGATCACCGCTTGCTGCAGGCCGCAGGCGTTCAGAATGGCGGCCATGTCGGCGATGCTATGGTTTTCGGAATAAGCAGCCGGGTCGTCGGGGTAATCGCTTTGCCCGTGGCCACGCATGTCCCAGGTCATCACCCGATAATGGTCCTGCAAGGCGGCAACCTGCGCCCGCCACATGGTGGACGAGGCGCTAAAGACATGGCTCAATAGCACGCCGGGACCCGTGCCGTGATCCTCGAAATAAACCTTCACGCCGTCCCGCTCAATATAGGCCATGGCTGATTCTTCCATTCATACAAAGTTCGCGTCAGGCCACGCGGCTAGCGGTTGCTGTCAACCACCAGCGGATAATCACATCATAACCTGGCCATCATCGACCGGGATTAGCGTCCCGGTCATATAATCCGACTGGCTGGAAGCCAAGAGCAGCAACAGACCATCCATGACCTCCGGCGTGCCTATACGGCGGCGCGGCATGGCCTCGATCATGCCACGCCCAGCCGGCGTCCGCCAATGATCGGCATTCATTTCCGTTTCGATGTAGCCGGGGCAAATCGCATTGACCTGGATGTCATGGCGGGCCCATTCCAGGGCCAATTGTTTGCTCATCTGGGCGATGGCGGCTTTCGACATCGCATAGAGGGCCAACTTGCCAAATACCCGCAGGGCCATCATCGAGGAAATATTGATGATCTTGCCGCCCTGGCCGCGTTTGATCATCCCCCGCCCTACCGCCTGGGCCAGAAAAAATGGCCCCTTGACGTTGGTTTCCTGAACATAGTCATAGTCTTCCAACGTAAAGTTCTCCGGCCGTTTGACCACGGAGACACCCGCGTTGTTAACCAGGATATTGATTGGCCCCATGGCCGCCTCGACCGCACCCACCACACCGTCAATGGTGGCAATGTCGCGCACATCCAGGTCGAAAGCCATGGCCTGGCCGCCGGCGTTGGCTATTTCCGCGACCAGAGCATCCAGGCGGTCCACACGCCTGGCCGACACCGCGACCTTTGCCCCGGCCCCGGCCAGGGCCAGCGCCGCCTGACGCCCCAGGCCGGACGATGCCCCAGTCACCAAGGCCACCTTGCCCGCTATATTATAGGTATCGTCCGCCATTACTCGTCCCCGCTAGACCGCCAAAAAACCAGGCAGGAATTAGCGGATAATATAACAGATCGGCACCAGGGGTAGTGGTCTCTCTTCGTCAACAAGTTATTAACCGAAGCTAGATATTCTCCCCCAGAGAGGAAGATACTGTCTATGCACGCAAACGCGCGGGTTCTGCATTACAGCTACACGGAAAATGCCAGCGATCTGGCGGGCAAACTTGAACATCTTGGATTTCAGCCTTTGCCGGCCAATTGCCGCGAAGATGCCTTGCGCATTGTCACCGGGCGCTATCCTGATATTACCATCGTGGATGCGGCGGAAAGCACCGACAGCGCTCGGTTCCGAAACGACCTGTGGGATTTATTTCAAACCAGCAGCATACCTACGATTATCATTGGCGCGACGGATGAAGCGCCAGACGTCTCCCTACAAATCGAATTTCTGCCCGCACCGTTCCGTGACGCGGAACTGTTTTCCCGCCTAGTAACGATGCAAGGTGAATTGGCGCCACAGTCGGAAACCTCGCAGCTGTATGGCCTAAAAACCCCCGCCCTGTAGCGTATAGGGTGAGGCCGCTTATCCCTGCGTCCTGGTAATCACCATTGACGACAGCAAGCGGCGGCCAATCATCGACATGATCGCCACTATCGCCAAGGCCGAAACGGGCACTTAGCCTTATGAAGCCGTTGACCGTTTATTGTAGACCCCCTTTGATGCGGTCGTGGCGTTCGGGTCGGATGACCCCGATGGCCTACTTGATTTCAGCCGGAACCTGCGCAAACACGCGAAACTATTCAACATGCCGCTGCTGGTTCTGAGCGAAAGCGAAAATGCCGCGTCACACGATCAGGCCTATGAGGCCGGCGCCTCGGACGTGCTGGATTTAAGCCATGGGCCGGCACGCCTGTTGCCTCCATTGGGCCACCTGGTCCGCCAACAGCGCTATTGCCAGGCCACGCAAGAGGTCTATCGTGAAGGCTGCCAAAACGCGGCCACCGATACCCTGACCGGATTGTTTAACCACGGTTACCTACATATGTATTTACAAAAACAAGTTGCGGAATGCCGAAGCCGGGAAAAGGATCTGGCCATCGGCGTTTCCGATATCACCAAATTGACCGGCCTTAACGGCGAATAAGTTTATGTCACCGGCAACCGCCTACTGCGCCAAATTGGCGGCGCCATCGGCGGCCTGGTCTGGGCCGAAGATATGCCGGCCCGCTTTGGCGGCGATAAATTTTGTATCGTCCTGCCCGGTAGCGACCAGGAAGCCGCCCGCCCCATACCGCAGCGCCGGCGTGATCAATTTTACCAAGTTCACTATCAAGGATGACGGCGAACCGGCGCAAGTCTACCTGCAAAACCGCTGTGCCACGCTCCCAGCCGGTGACAGTGCGGAAAGCCTGATTGCCCGCGCGCGCACAGAAATAGCCAAGGGATAACGCACGTTTCCATAAGGCACGTAGCCTGACCCATGGCGAAGGGTTTTAACCTTCGCCGAAATGGTGCGTATTATGCGCACATGATTCATGTGGATATCATTTCCGATACGGTTTGCCCCTGGTGCTACATCGGCAAGCGCCGATTTGAACAGGCCGTCGCGCTGCGCCCTGACTACGAATTTCAGATCGGCTGGCGACCTTTTCAGTTGAATCCCGACATGCCCACTTCCGGCATGCCACGACGGGACTACCTGAAGGCGAAATTCGGCGGCGTCGATCGGGCCGACCGGGTTTATGAGGCCGTCAGCGCCGCCGGCGAGGACGTGGGCTTTTTTTTCGATTTCCGGGGCATTCCCTATCAACCGAATTCTTTTGATTCTCATCGCCTGATCCGTTGGTCGGAATTTGCGGGTGTACAGGACGCCGTGGTCGAGGCATTGTTCCGCTACTATTTTATGGAAGAACTGGATCTAGGCGATCGTTCGGCCCTGGTCGAGGTGGCAAAAAGTTGCGGCATGGATGGCGAACTGGTGCGCGAATCGTTTGAACGCGATGCCGACCGCGATTTGGTCATGGCCGAAGAGGGCGTCGCGCGGCGCATGGGAATCAACGGTGTGCCCTGCTTTGTCGTCGATCACAAATTCGCCATTTCAGGGGCGCAGGAGCCGTCCGCACTAACCCATGTGTTCGATTTGGCCATGCAGGACAGAAGCAAGGACAAGATCGGCGGTGCGACGGCCCCCCAAGGCGCCCGTAAACCCCCTCACGAGAGCGAAGACGCCGGCGCCGATTGAGCCAGCCTGGCCAGCTGCCGGATCAGATAGTTAGTGCCTTTTAGGCGATCCTCCGCCGCTTCCCAGTGCCGCTGATAGACTAGCTTGTGGTCCGGCCGCAGCTTGGCGCTGCCTTTGTTGTCATTGATGAATTCCACCAGTCCGCCTGGGTTGGCAAATTGATCATTGCGGAATACCACGCTGGCCCCGCCCGGCCCGGCATCGATCTTAGCCACATTTGCGGCCCGACACAGGCGTTTAATGGTTACGATGGCCAGAAGGTTCGTAACCTCTTCCGGCAGGGCACCAAAGCGGTCGATCAATTCGGCGGCAAAGGCGTCGATCTCCGCCTCGTCCTCCAAATGGGCCAGTCGGCGGTACAGGCCCAGGCGGACGTCAAGGTCGGCGACGAAATGATCCGGGATCAGAACAGCGGTACCCAGATTGATCTGTGGCGACCAGTCCTGCATACCCGTGTCCACTTCTCCTGCCGCCCCGCTGCGCGCCGTCGCCAGGGCTTCTTCCAGCATCTGGTTGTAGAGTTCGAAGCCGACCTCGCGAATATGACCGGACTGTTCCTCGCCCAGCAAATTCCCGGCGCCGCGCAAATCCAGGTCGTGGCTGGCCAAGCTGAACCCGGCGCCCAGCGAATCCAGGGATTGCAGTACTTTCAGGCGTTTCTCCGCCGCCTCAGTCGGCCGCGCCCGGGGCGGCAGGGTGAAATAGGCATAGGCCCTGACCTTGGAGCGCCCGATGCGGCCACGCAATTGATACAATTGCGAGAGGCCAAAGCGGTCGGCGCGATGCACGATCAGGGTATTGGCGGTGGGAATATCCAGACCAGATTCAATGATCGTCGTGGACAGCAAGACATCATAGGCACGGTCATAAAAGGCGCTCATCACGTCCTCTAACTGGCGCGGCGCCATGCGGCCATGGGCCGTGGCGAATTTGACTTCCGGCACCTGACTGCGCAGGTATTCCTCCGCGTCAGGCAAATCCAGGATGCGCGGGCAGACGTAAAAGCTTTGTCCTCCCCGGTAATGTTCGCGCAGGATCGCTTCGCGGGTGACCACCGGGTCGAAGGGCATGACGAAGGTACGCACGGCCAAGCGATCCACGGGCGGGGTCGCGATCAGGCTTAGTTCCTTCACGCCAGTGAAAGCCATTTGCAAGGTCCGCGGGATCGGCGTGGCGGTCAAGGTCAGTACGTGAACATCACTGCGCAATTGTTTCAGGCGTTCCTTGTGGACGACGCCAAAGTGCTGCTCTTCATCGATCACTAAAAGGGTCAGATTATCAAAGGCGATTTTTTTACCCAGCAAGGCATGGGTGCCGATCACTATATCCACCTGGCCATTGGCCATGCCTTCACGGGCGGCCTCGGCCGCGGCCGGGCTGACCAGACGGGACAGCTGTCGGATTTGCACCGGCAAACCTGCGAAACGTTCGCTGAAGGTCTGTAAATGCTGGCGACACAACAGGGTTGTCGGTGCCACGATGGCGACCTGTCCGCCGGTCATGACGGTGGCAAATGCAGCGCGCAAGGCTACTTCGGTCTTACCGAAACCCACGTCACCGCAGATCAGGCGATCCATGGGCGTGCCCCGTTGCAGATCACCGAATATATCCTCGATCGCGCTCAGTTGATCTTCCGTTTCCTCGTAGGGGAAGCGGGCGCAGAATTCCTCGTACGGGCCATCTGGGCGTTCGATGGCAGGGGCAGTGCGCAGGACCCGCTCCGCCGCGACCTTAATAAGCTGGTCGGCCATGTCGCGGATATGCTGTTTCAGCCTGGCTTTTCGGGCCTGCCAGGCCGCCCCACCCAGACGGTCCAGGGCGACGCCGGCATCTTCCGAGCCATAGCGGGACAGCAACTCGATATTCTCGGCCGGCAGGAACAACTTGTCGTTACCGTGGTAATGAATTTCGAGGCAATCATGGGAGCCGCCGCCAACCTCGATGGTTTCCAGGCCTTCATAGCGGCCAATGCCATGTTCCACGTGCACCACCAGATCGCCTTGGGACAGCTGGCTCTGCTCGGTCAGGAATTGTTCCGCCCGCTTGCTACGCCGCCGCCGGGCCAGACGATCGCCCAGCACATCCTGTTCCGAAATAATCGCCAGTCCGGGCGTTTCCACGCCCTGCTCCAGACCCAGCACCACGATCGCCGAGACCGCCGCCGGCAGTGCCATGACCTCCGGCCAATGTTTGGCCGCCCGCACCCCTTCTATATCATGATCGTGCAACAACAGCGCCATGCGCTCCGCCGAACCCTGGCTGAAGGCGGCGAACACCACCCGTCGCCCCAGCCGGCGCTGCTCGTTCACATGATCGCGCAGTACCTCGAACACATTGACGCCGGCCTGGGCCCGTTCGGCGGCGAAACTGCGGCCCTGGCGGCCAGCGAAATCGATAACCTGGGCGCCCTCAGGCGCGGCAAAGGGCGAAAAGATGCCCCCCGGCCGTTCCCCCAGCGCGCCCTCCCAGGCCTTTGCATCTAGGAACAGGGTTTCTGGCGGCACCGGCTTATACGAAGGTGCGGTACCATAGGGATGCGCTTGGGCCTCGATACGGGCCTGGTAATAATCCTCGATCTGGGCCAGGCGGTCGTCGCGGGCTTCCAGGCACAAATGATCCAAGGTAATCACCGCCTCGCCCACATAGTCGAACACCGTCTCCAGCTCATCGTGAAACAGCGGCAGCCAATGTTCCATGCCCGCATGCCTCCGGCCTTCACTGATGGAGAGATAAAGCGGGTCGTCGTCGGTAACGGCGCCGAACAGATCGCGGTAACCCTGGCGGAAGCGGGCCGTGCTGTCTTCCGTCAACTGCACTTCCGAGGCCGGGACCAGGTCGACTGACTTTCCCTCGCCAATGGTGATTTGGGTCAGGGGGTCGAACAGACGGACGCTGTCCAGGGTGTCGCCGAAAAAAT
>CAUZBE010000089.1:0-9215 GCA_963577885.1 Alphaproteobacteria bacterium | reverse complement strand
TCCAAGCTGGTGCAGCCATCACCATGAAGTGGATGGCGATGCGGTGTTGTTCAGCTTCTCCGACCTGCCGATACAGGAGAAATTTGGATTGTGGCGGCAAGACCGCGGCAATCACTAGTGATCTCTGGCATCAGAGATCTCTAGCACTAAAGAGCCCGTATATGTCCACAAACGACTATGAATTCCTCGACGAGGCGGAACTGGCCGACTTTCCCGGCCTGATGGCGGTCTCGCAATTCGTCCGCATGCTGGACGGGGTGCCCTGGTTCGGGGGCCTGGGCCTGGAACTGGATGGGCGGGAGGAGCTTCTGGCGGAGGAATACCTGCTCGCCCTTGGTTTTCCTGAAGCCCGCATCGCCCCCATCATGGATTGGGAGGAGGCGGCTGACGCCGCCGCTAACCCGGATTGGAACACCGATTGGTGGGAGGCGGAGGAACAGGTCCGCGTCGCCCTGGTATCGGAAGCCTGCATGCGGGCCGACGAGGATACGGTCATGGTCGCGTTAAGCCACCTGCAGAACCGGGCCATCGAGGCTGTCACGGAATCCGCGCAACTGGCCGCCGAGGCCGCGGGCATCGACGACGAGGCATTAATCCGCGCCGCCGCCGGCGCCACGGCCCAGAGCATCTATCAGGCCGGCCTGTTGTTGGCGGCCGAGAATGAAGACGACCAACACCATGCTTTTGCTTTGAAATACCGCCTGTTTGAATCCGGCCGCTGGCCTATCGGTGTGATCGGCAACAGCTTTCACATTTTTTGATCCAGAACCTACAGCTAGCATGAAAAGGAGCCTGAAATGGCCTTTGCCATAACCCCGCCGCCGCAATCCTCGGTGCCCGTCCAGGGCGGTGACCCATTTCCGGTACGACGGATCTATTGCGTGGGCCGCAATTATGCCGCACATGCCCGCGAAATGGGTCATGATCCCGACCGGGAGCCGCCCTTTTTCTTCATGAAGCCGGCCGATGCGGTCGCTATGGACGGCAGCACCCTGCCCTATCCCCCCGCGACAGAGGATCTGCATCACGAGATCGAATTGGTGGTCGCACTAGCCAAGGGCGGCGCCAATATCCCCGAGGATCAAGCCCTAGAGCATATCTTTGGTTATACCGTAGGCCTGGATATGACCCGGCGAGATCTTCAGGGCGAGGCTAAGTCCAAGGGCCGGCCCTGGGATACGGGCAAGGGCTTTGACCACTCCGCGCCCATTGGCGCCTTGCATCCGGTCGCCGATATCGGCCATCCCACCGATACCCGCATCTGGCTGACCGTCAATGGCGACAGCCGCCAAGATGGCAACATCAACCAGATGATCTGGAATGTGCCCGAGACCATCTCCTATCTGTCCAGCCTGTTCAACCTGCAAGCCGGCGACCTGATCTTCACCGGCACGCCAGAGGGCGTAGCCGCGGTCGGTCCCGGCGACCGCCTGGAAGGCGCAGTCGAGGGCATTGCGACCTTGTCCGTCAGCTATAATTCAAAATCGTAAGGCGCCGGCGCTGTGAAAATCTCCATCGCGACCTGGAATGTGAATTCCGTCCGTGCCCATTTAGCTACTATCGAACAGTTCCTGGCCGCCCGGCAGCCCGATGTGCTGTGCCTGCAGGAAATCAAGGTGACCAACGACGTCTTCCCGGTGGAGCTGTTCAATGCGCACGGCTATGTGCATCACGCTCTGCATGGCCAAAAGGCCTATCACGGGGTCGCCATTCTCGCCAAGGTGGCACTACCCCTGGAAAAGGTGATGCGGAAAGATTGGTGCGGCATCGAGCAGGCCCGGCACCTCTATTGCACACTGCCCGGCGGCGTGGAACTGCATAACTTCTATGTTCCGGCAGGGGGCGAAAAGCCGGATATCGAGGTCAATGAAAAGTTCAAGCATAAGCTGGATTTCATGGCGGCGGTGACGGCCTGGTTCAAAGGGCGCAAGCGCAAGAATAACCGCTTCGTGCTGGTCGGCGATCTGAACGTCGCGCCCTTGGAAGCGGATGTCTGGAACCACACACAATTATTGCGCGTGGTCAGCCATACCCCCATCGAGGTGGAGCATATGGCGGCCTGGTACGCCTCCCATGACTGGGTCGATGCGGTGCGCCATTTCGTGCCCCAGGATGAAAAGGTTTTCTCCTGGTGGAGCTACCGCTCCCCCAATTGGGAATTGGCCGACAAGGGCCGTCGCCTGGACCACGTCTGGGTCACGCCGGCCCTAGCGGGGGGTCTGTCCGGCATCGAAATTCTAAAATCTGCCCGCGGTTTCGATCCCGCCTCGGACCACGCCCCGGTTATCGTTGAACTGGAGATTTAGCCCGCCCGTTCGTCCCAGGTCTCAGTGACGGGCAGATCGGCGACGGACAAGGTTTCCCGTTGCAAAAGCAACTTGGCGCTGACCTCCATATTACCACGATGTTTCGTCAACACCTTGCTGGTGCGTTTATAGACAATATGTAAAAACCCACGCACGTCGGTGTCCGTCTCCTGCGTCGTCGACTCGCTGTGGCGCCGCCGTTCGGGATAGGCGCCTGGGAATAATGGAAACCTTTTGGATGCGGTCACTACACGGCAAGGCACACGCCACCAGGGCGTGGCTCGTCTCGTGATGCGCGACGACTTTCCTCTCCTTCGGATTAAGCAGCCGGTTTTTCTTTTCCAGGCCAGCGATAATACGTTCGATGGCTTTAACAAAATCGGCCATGATGACCGCATCGCCACCGTGGCGGGTTAACAGTAACGCAGCCTCGGTGACTAAATTTGCCAGATCCGCGCCCGTGAAACCAGGGGTCAGGGCGCCGACCGCCTCGGCATCCATATACGCCCCTAACTGAACTTTCTTTAGATGCACATTAAGGATCTGCACCCGGCCCATACGGCCGGGCCGGTCAACCAGAACCTGACGGTCGAAACGCCCGGCACGTAGAAAGGAGGGATCCAGGATTTCAGGCCGGTTAGTCGCAGCGACCAGCACGAGGCCCTCTTTCGAGGGATCAAAGCTATCCAGCCCGATGAGTAATTGATTGAGCGCCTGTTCCTTTTCGTCGTTTCCCCCCATGCCGGGAAACGCCTCGCGCGCCCGCCCCAGGGCATCCAGTTCATCGATAAAATTTAGGGCGCGGATTTGCGGGCTTGTTCGAACAAGTCGTGGACACGGGCGGTACCGACGCCGACGAACATCTCCATGAACTCGGAGCCACTGATCGAAAAAAGAAAGGCACGCCGGCCTCACCGGTACCAGGGGGACCGACCAGAAAAACTCCTTTTGGTAGACGGGCGCCGAGACGGCCGTATGTATCCGGATTTTATAGAAAGGCGACAATCTCCTGCAATTCGACTTTCGCTTCATCCACGCCGGCGACGTCATAAAAGGTGACCTGGGTATAGCTCACGACAAAGACCTCTTGCCCTTGCCAATCGAAAGCATGCCGCCACCGATCCCCTGTTAACCCGCGAAACCGCAGATAACAAACATCCAGATAGCCAGGAAGATCAAGATGGGGAACAGCCAGGAGAACAATGATTTCAACAGAGTTTCGTCCGTGCCACCGACCGCCTTGACATCATTTTTGACCAATTTATCGGAGGGATCAGATTCGACCCGTGCTGTTGCGTAGGATTTCTTGCCATCCGGCTGGGCCGTCTTGAAAATACCACGAATATGTTTTTCGGTGACGACGATTTCAGAAACCTTGCCCTCGTCCAGGAATTATAGAAATTCGCTATAAGGAATGACTTCAACCTGCTGACCTTGTTGCCACCACGATTGCAGCAACAGAATGCCGAGTACGGCAACCATGCCATAGACAATATTGCTCTGGGTTTGTCGTTCCATGGTGGTCGTTTACTATAATGCCTCGCCACGAATCAGCTTTGGCAGGTCGCCGGTCATGGCGGCGGCGCGGCGTTCAAAAAATCGCTTGGCCGGGCCGATCCGATTGATCAGGCCCAGACCCAGAACCCGGGCCAATCGAACCGGCGTGATGTCGTTGGAGAACAGGCGCACCAGGCCATCGGTCATCATCAGCATGGTCAGAGCATCGAAGCGGCGCCATTGCTGATATCGCCGCAAGGCCTCGCCCCCGCCCAGATCAAGCCCCAGGCGGGCGCTGTCCGCCAAGATCTCGGCCAGGGCGGCAACATCGCGGATACCAAGGTTCAGGCCCTGCCCGGCTACGGGATGCATGCCATGAGCCGCGTCGCCGATAAGCGCCAGCCGGGTATCTATATAACGTTCGGCATTCTGCAAACCCAGGGGATAGCTCCAACGGGGTGCATCGCACTCGATTTGACCCCAATGGTCGCCGGCCCGGTCCATAATTTCGGCATTGAAGCCGGCCTCATCCAGGGTCAGCAGGGCGGCTACGTCGCGGCTACGTTCCGTCCAGATCAGTGCGGAGCGGTTGCCCCGCATGGGCAGCAGAGCAAAGGGCCCGGCCGGCAAAAACAATTCCGAGGCGATACCGCCATGGCCGCCCTGGTGGCGTACCGTCGTGACAATGGCGGTCTGATCGTATTGCCAGGACAGACAGCGGATGCCGGCCCCCTCGCGCAGGGGGGAATGGCGCCCTTCTGCCCCAACCACCAGCGCGGCGGTGATCGTCCGGCCGTCGGCTAGTTCGCCGCGCACCCCGGTCTGGCCGCGTTCCAGGCTGGTCAATTCCCCGGGCGCGATTAAATCTACCCCCGCCGCCTGGGCCAGGGCGCAGTGTAGGGCCAGGCGGATGTAGCGGTTTTCTACCGTAAAACCAAAGGGGCGGTCACCAACCTCGCGGTGATCGAAATGCAGGAACAAGGGCGCGCCACTGTCAGCCACCCGAATTTCCGTAATTGGCTCGGCATAATCGGCCAAATGCGGCCACGCGCCAATCTGTCCGAACAATGCCGCGGAACCATAGGAGACAGTGGCCACACGTCCATCGTGATCCATGGCCGTCAAAACGCTGGGCTCCTGCCGCTCCACCACCACTGTGCGCAGGCCGGCACTGGCCAGGGCCAAAGCTTGGGTCAAACCGATCATACCGCCGCCGACGATCAGCACGTCAGTCTGAATTTTTTGTTTATCCGCCATAGTCACCAATTTCGTCCTAGATGAGGGCGTTGTCCAGCAGCCATTCCCGCGATAACCTAGCCCCATGAATGAAACAGCATGGCACGAGATGTCGGCCCTCGATCTGGGCGCCGCCATCCAAGAGGGCCGGATCGATGCTATCGATTTGACCGAATATTTTCTGACCCGGATCGCGAACGAGGATCCGGAGCATCGGATTTATATCCGGGCCACGGCGGACCGCGCCCGGACGGAGGCCGCCGCCGCCTCGTCGCGGGCCAAGGCGGGCCTTCGGCAAAGCCCACTGGATGGCGTACCCCTATCGTGGAAGGATCTAACCGATACCGCCGGCATAGAGACGACGTTCGGTTCGGCCATTCTGCGCGATAGGGTGCCGCAGCGTGATGCACTATTACTGCGCCGGGCCACCTTGGCCGGGATGATCTGTCTGGGCAAAACGAATTTATCTGAATTTGCCTATTCCGGGCTGGGCATCAACCCAACATTTGGCACCCCGGCCAATGGCGCCGATAAGGAGGTGGCGCGGGTACCGGGCGGTTCCTCCTCCGGCGCCGCCGTCTCCGTGACCAACGGCTTGGCCCCCGCCGGCATCGGCAGCGACACGGGCGGGTCCGTGCGCATTCCGGCGGCCCTGAACGGTATTGTCGGCCTGAAGACCTCCATTGGCATTTTGCCCCTCGACGGCATACTGGCGCTGTCGCCGACCTTTGACACCATCGGGCCTTTGACCCGGGATGTGGCCGACGCCAATGCCATCTTCGCGGTTCTGAACCTATCGCGCCCCTACGATCTCAACGGCGCCTCATTACAAGGTGTGCGCCTGTTAAAACCTAGGGACATAATGTTCGATGATCTCGATGCCACCGTGGCCGGGGCTATAGCCGCGGCCCTTGACCGGTTGAGCAACGCCGGCGCGGAAATCATTGAACAAGACGTCCCCGAATTCGCCGAGGCGTTCGAGCTGGTGGCCAAGCATGGCAATATCATCTCGGCCGAGGCCTCGGCCCTGTGGCATGACGAGGTGGGAACTCGGGGCGACGAGATGTATTGGGGCATCCTCTCGCGCTTTCAATTGGCCAACAAACTCTCCGCCATAGACGCGGAAGCAGCTCACATCGGCCTGTCCGCCATCGCCGCGCGCTACCGGGCCCGCACGGCGGGTTTCGCAGCCGCCATCCACCCGACCTGTGCCCGCATCGCGCCGCCCATCGCGGGTCTCGAACATGACCCCACCGCCTATGACGAGGCCAATCTGGCCATGACCCGCAACACCCGCCTGGGCAACATCATGGAAACCTGCGGCGTTACCCTGCCCTGTCAACGGCCGGGCGAACTGCCCGTGGGCCTATCCCTGATGGCAACGAAAAACTGCGAAGGCAAAGTCCTGCGCCTGGCCAAGGCGGCGGAGGGTGCTTTAGAGAATTGAATGCCAACAAAGGTGCTGCGAATTAGACAAGGCACGAGTTTAAGCTGAAATTTCATTGATGGCATCCGCCTAGATAGAATTGATGGTATCTTTACTCATACCGCTTCACATACCCTCATAAATTGAGCTGGTCCTAGGAAATCGAACAGTACGTTACGGTGTATTCCGCCCCTTGAGGAGGAATATGGAGATGACAAAACGACGCCGGTTCATGGTTGGTTTCAAAGCCAAGGTTGCGCTCGATGCGCTTTGTGGTGACCTAACGAAACAAGAGATAGCGACGAGACATAAGGCGCATCCGAACTAGGTGAGCACTTGGAAGCGCCAGGCGATGAATGGCTTAGGCGCGGTATTTGCCAATGGCACCGACTAGGCCGGCTCTGATTACGAGGTGGAGGTCCATGATTTGCACGCGAAGATTGGCAAGCTCACGATGGAGCATGATTTTTTGGCCTGAGTGTTGGCACGCGTCCCGCCAAGGAACGTAAAACGATGATTGAGCGTGACAACCCAAATTTGAGAATCACCCGGCAATGCCGGATCCTGTCGATCGGCTGGTCATCGTTCTATTACGCAGCCAAAGTAGAGAGCGAGGCCAATCTAGCGTTGATGTAGCGGACTGATGCACTGTTCATGATGCACCCTTCTACGGCAGCCGCCAGATGGTCGGCCAGTTGCGGCGCGGGGGGGGGGGCGAAGTGGGCCGCCACCGGGTTCGCCGCCTTCGCTTATGGAGAGGTCAAAAACGCGCACCTCTAAGCTGTTCGTTCAACACCTTGTATCTACGCCGGGGCGAAGACGTCGTCTTCCTGTTTACCGGTCAGGCTGGGCAGTTCGATGGGGCCTTTGAAGGCGCTGTCGTGCTGCAGGGTGGGCATGACCTCGGTGGCGAACATACGCATGTTCAACTCGCCCTGCTCGTGGGGCATGCCGCCGTAGGAGAAGTCGCAAACCATATGATCGGTGCCGGTCAGGCGTTGCAATTCCGCAATTTGCCCCTTGCAGTCCTCCGGCGTGCCGACAATCTGGATGTTGACGTAAAAGTTGGTCATTTTCTCCCGCGCCTCTTCATCCTTTAGCTTGGAATAGGTCTTGGCCATCTTGCCGTAGGACTCGTAACCCTTGACCGTGGCTAGATGGCCGTCGGAGAATTTATAGTGATTGTCGATGGAATCCCACTTGGCTCCCAGATATTGCATGGCGCGCTCGTTGGCTTCCTCCCGGCTCTCGGCGACTGAGACGTTGGTAAGGATAATCGGCGGCTTTGGCGTATGGCCCATGCCAATGGCGATGTCGTGGAAGCTTTGAATATCCGTGGCCGCCTTGACCCATTCGTTTTGCATGATGACCATCATGCCAAAGCCCAGCTTAGCCATGATCTCGGCAGATTCTGGGCTAACGGAGGAGGCATAGAAGCGCCGTTCAGGATGGGACATGGGCCGGGGACGGATCGACATTTTCGGGATCTGGTAATACTCGCCATTCCAATCGAAAACCTCCTCGCTCAGCGCCTTTGTTATCAACTGGGCGGATTCGGCAAAGCGCGGGCGAGCCTCCTCCATGGGAATGCGGAAGCCGGCATATTCCACCGTTGCCGCGCCCCGGCCAAAGCCGAACAGGCAACGTCCCCCGCACAGCAAATCAAGATAGGCGATCTGCTCCGCCACCCGGATAGGGTCCTGCCAGGGCAGCACGATGACACAGGTGCCAAGGGTAATGCGCTTGGTCCGCCCGGCGAAATAGGTCAGCAACTGCAAGGGCGAGGGCGACATGGAGTAGCCGGTAAAATGGTGCTCCAGGCCGAATAGGCTGTCGAAACCCAACGGTTCCGCTAGATCGCCAAGGGCCAGATGCTCCGCCAAAACAGCCGCATCCGAACGCCCTGCCTCGGCGAGCACGCTTAAATCAGTACCTATTTTCATTTGCTTTCCTACTCTTGAAGTTACGGCGACACGTAAGACACGGCCCTATTAGGCGACAGCTGGGCCCTTCAGTTCAACGGTGTTGCCGTCGGGGTCCTGGATATAGAGGGACGGCCCCTCGCCCTCGGCGCCGAGCCGCTGCATGATTTCACCGGGTTCCAGGCCATGACCACGCAAATATTCCTTCAGGGCGGGACCGTCAAAGGGCTCCATGCGCAGACAGAAATGATCCATGTTCCGACCGGCGGGCTGGGCCGGGCCGCCGCCCTTTTGGCCCAATTCACCGGCCAGGGTCACGAGGTCGATCTGCGCCTGGCCGGCACGCAAATGGTATAGCCCCAGGTCATCCCGGCGCCGATCAAGGGCACAACCCAAAATATCGCAGTAAAAGGCCAGGGAGCGTTCCAGGTCAGCAATTCTTAGGACCACATGATCCAAGCCCAATGGTGCTATCTGCATTTCAACCTCCCACCCGAGCCAACATCGTCACGCCGCCACGGTTCAAGCCCATTGACCATTTTATTAAGATATTCGGTCCATAGGCAAACTTATTGACAGGATCCGGAGCCCAGCCTCACCCTCGCTTGCGGCGAAATTTAGTCGCCCTGGTGCCGGCGCGGCCACCGCTGGAACGGCCCTTGGGGGCACGGGCGGCATCCAGCATTTCGGGGGTAATTTCGGTGGTTACCGGTTTCGGAACATAGCCCTCTCCACGCTTGCGCCGAACCTTCTGCTGCTGGCCCGCGCCGCCATCCTTGGAGCGCCCAATGGGCGCCTTGCCCTTCGCGTGGCGGCCGCCGCCACTTG
>CAUZBE010000088.1:0-9308 GCA_963577885.1 Alphaproteobacteria bacterium | reverse complement strand
ATCCCTTCGCCCTGGTGGTTGCGGACAGCCTGATGCAGGCGAAGGATGCCGCCGAGTTGATCGATGTTGACTATGATGATCTGCCCTCTGTCACGGACACCGCCCAGGCAGCCCTTGGTGGAACAGCGGTCTGGGAAGACTGCCCGGACAATATCTCCAACGTCTTTGAAACCGGGGACAAGGCCGCGACGGACGCAGCCTTCGCCCAGGCCGCGCGCATCGTCACCCACCGTTATGTGATCAGCCGCGTCTATGCCCAATTCATGGAACCGCGCGGTGTCATCGGCAGTTACGATCCCGGCGAGGACCGCTATACCCTTTATGCGGATGTGCAATACCCGCACCGGGTCCGCAACGCGCTGGCCAACAAGGTCTTCAAAATACCCGAGAACAAGATCAGGGTTATCGCCGGCGATATCGGGGGCGGTTTCGGCACCAAGGGTTGGCAGTACCCGGAACACCGTCTGATGCTATGGGTGGCGCGCAAACTGGGCCGGTCGGTGAAATGGAGCTGCGAGCGGGGCGAGGCGATCCTAGCCGACGAACATGCCCGCGATAATATCAGCGAGGCGGAACTCGCGCTGAACGGGGACAACCAAATTTTGGGCTTGCGAGTTCGGACCGTGGCTAATGTGGGCGCCTATGTGTCCTCCGACCGCAACCTCCTCGCTACCTTCGCCAATGTTTCCACCTTGGTCGGGGTCTATGACATCCCCGCCGCGCACGTGCATGTCGCCTGCGTCATGTCGAACAGCAATGGCACCGCGCCTTACCGGGGCGCCGGGCGGCCTGAGGCGATTTATGTCATCGAACGGCTTCTGGACGATGCCGCCCGGGAACTGGGGGTCGACCGCATCGATTTACGGCGCCGGAATATCATTCCCGCCGGCGCCATGCCCTACCGCAATGCCTTTGGCCGAACATATGATTGCGGCCAGTTCGATGTGAATATGGAGCAGGCCTTGAAGCTGGCCGACTATGACGGCTTCAAAACCCGCCGCCTAGACGCCCAGGCACGGGGCAGATTGCGCGGGGTCGGCTTCGCCAATGCAATCGAACGGGCCGCCTCGCCGGGCCTGGAGTTTGCCGAGATCCGCTTCGACCCCTCGGGCGGGGCAACAATCCTAATGGGTAGCAAGAACCAGGGCCAGGGCCATGAAACCATTTTCCGCCAGATCGCAGCGGAACGCCTTGGCATTGACCCCAGCGATATCCAATATATTGATGGCGATACCGACCGGGTCGCCTTTGGCATCGGCACCAACGGCTCGCGCTCCACTGTCATCGGTGGCTCCGCCCTGTGGGCAGCGGCGGGCAAGATCATAGACAAAGGCACCAGGATTGCCGCGCATATCATGGAAGCGAATGAAGGCGATATCGAATTCGCGGGCGGCATATTCACGGTGGCCGGCACCGACCAGGGCATGAATTTGCAGGAGGTCGCCAAATCCGCCTTCATGCATGCCAAACTACCGCCCGGTCTGGAAGGCGGCTTGTTCGAAACAGCCACCTTCACGCCCGAGGCCGATACCTTTCCCAACGGCGCCCATGTATGTGAAGTTGAAATTGACCCGGACACGGGACAGGTCGATCTAGTCAGCTATGCCGTGGTCGACGACGTGGGCACGGTGATCAACCCCATGGGCCTGAAGGGCCAGATCCACGGCGGTATCGCCCAGGGTGTGGGCCAGGCGTTGATGGAACAGGTAGTCTACGACCCCGGCAGCGGCCAATTGTTGAGCGGATCCTTCATGGACTATACCATGCCGCGGGCGGATACGACCTGTTCGATCCGGGTCGAAAGCAATCCGGTGCCGACCGCATTAAATCCGCTCGGCGCCAAGGGCGCGGGCGAGGCCGGCACCGTTGGCGCCCTGCCGGCGGTGATGAACGCGGTCCTCCATGCCCTGGGACCGCTAGGCGTAACCGAACTCGACATGCCGGCCACCAGCCTACGGGTCTGGCGGGCGATCCAGCAGTCCCGGGCCAGTTGACACTTTCGAGGGGCCGGCAACGGCCGCTGGTTACCTGTTGAGCACCGCCATTTAGCCCTCCGGATAGCGTGTGCCTTCCGCCGCGCCCGGCGCGATGGCCGTATCCAGTCGGGAGATTTTGTCCGGCGAAAACGTTATGTCTGCGGCGGCGGCGTTCGCTTCCAGATGCGCGATGCGCCGGGTTCCGGGAATGGCAAAATTGTTCCCGGCGCGGGATAGCAACTAGGCCAACGCAATCTGGGCAGTTGTACACCCCCTGGCGGCCGCCGGTTCATGTGCCGGCTCGACCAATTTCAACTTCCGCGCCAGATTTTCCCCTTGATAGCGCGGGTGGTTCCGGCGGCGGTCGCCCTCGGCCAGGCTGTCCGGCCCGGTCACGTCGCCGCCGAAAATGCCGCGCCCTAGCGGTGAAAAGGCGACGAACCCGATACCAAGCTTGACCGTTAAGGGAAGGATCTCGCTTTCAACATCACGGGACCACAGGGAAAATTTAGTCTGAAGGGCGGCAATGGGATTAGTGGCGTGAGCCCGGCGGATCGTCTTTACGGCCGCTTCCGACAGGCCCAGGTAACGTACCTTGCCCTGCTCGATCAGGCGAGCCATGGCGCCTACCGTATCCTCGATGGGTACCGTCGTATCAACACGATGCTGGTAGTAGAGGTCGATAACCTCAATCCCAAGACACTTCAGGCTGGCCTCTCAGGCCTGTTGCACGTATGCGGGACGGCCGTCGATACCCGGTGTGCCGTCGGCGCTGCGCACGTTGCCGAATTTGGTGGCTATAATATAGTCGTCGCGATGGCCGGCGACGGCCCGCCCAATCAGTTTTCTATTCTCTCCGGCGCCATACAGATCCGAACTATCGAGAAATTTACGCCAATATCCACTGCCTCGTGCGGGGTAGCTATGGCATTCTCTTCGCTGCCAGGTCCGTAAAACCCCGGCAATACCATGCAGCCGAGCCCAATCACCGGCACTTCGAGATCACTCGCGCCCAGTCGTTTAGTTTTCATTGCTGTCTCCCCACATAATCCCAAATTGCTCTATTATGGCTATCCCAGTATCTAATATTAAAGTGAAGGGGGAGACAATGACGGGAAGATTGGCGGGACGGCGCGCGGTGATAACCGGGGGTGCGGCAGGCATTGGCCGGGCCATCGCGGTGGCCTATTTGCGCGAGGGCGCTTCGATCGTCATCGCCGATATAAATACCCAGGCGGCGGAAAGCACGGCAGCGAAACTTTCAAGCATGGGCGACGTATCGGCCATGGGCTGCGACGTCACCAAGTCCGATCAAACCAGAGCCTTGGCGGCGGAAGCCATCCGCCGCATGGGCAGCGTCAATGTGCTGGTCAATAACGCCGGATTAAGCGGCCGTGGCCTGATTACCGAAATCCCCGAAGACCTCATCGATGCCCTGCTGGCGGTGAACCTAAAGGGTGTCCTATTGTGCGCTCAGGCCTTTGCCCAGGCGATGTATGACGAGGGCGACGCGGTGATGATTAACCTATCGTCCCAGGCCGGCAAGCGCGGCTGGCCCGAACTGTCCGTCTACGGCGCGACCAAGGCGGGCGTACTGGGCATGAACCGGGCTTTGGCGGTGGAGCTCGCCCCCCGGATCCGGGTCAACGCCATCTGTCCCGGCTATATCAGCGATGTGGGCATGGCCTGGCGCGGATGGGAAGCCCGCGGCAACAGTGAAGGTGGCACGGCAGCCGATATCGGTGGGCGCTTCGCGGCGGAGAACATCCCGCTGCAGCGCCTGCAAAGCGCCGATGATATCGCCAACACCGCCGTTTTTCTGGCCTCGGAAGAGGCCAGCGAGATCACCGGCGACGCCATCAACGTCGGCGGCGGCGTCGTCATGGATTGATGATGCGCGACGATCACATTTAAGGCCTATCAGGTCGCATAAAATGTTCTAATACACTCTTCTATAGCTGGCCAAGTATCACGCTGTGCCCGGCGTAGGTCATACCCCAACTAGACGCCAAGCCATACATCCGGTGATGTATTGAAAAATTTGGCCAGGCGCAATGCCGTATCGGTAGCAATTGAACGTTTGCCATGAATGATCTCGCCAACCCGGCTCACAGGATTTTCTATAGACAGAACGGTTTACTTGCGCAGGTTCGAGAAATCAGCGTGCGTAGTGGCTTAATCACAAAACCTGAAAACGCCTATCCCTTGAGCATGCGGCGGACGATGGCAGCGGCAGCAATTTTGCCATTGCCGCGATAGGCTTCGTGATTCTGTTCGATATCGGCCAGCTTATAGAGGTAGTTGACCATCAGACCGGCCGCGCCTTCGAGCCCGTTACGCGACGTATCGCCCAGCCAGTTGATACGCTCCAACCGTGCGCCGTTGGACAGATGAAAATTCTGCACCGAGTCCAAGGCGCGTTCGCCGAGCTTTTCGGCTAAAAAATAGCGTGCAGCCAAGGGCTCTACAACAGGACGGATGGCCGCAACGGCTGCCTTGTCCCGGTACCAATCGCCGCGGGCCAAAAGAGCGCGCAGTGCCTCCAATCCGTTATCTGTCCCAGCCGCTTCGACCAGGGCGGCATCTTGCGCCCCATCCCAAAGCGGTTGTTTGGTTTCCGCCAACAAGGCAGTCAGCCATGAGTGGAACCCAGGCACCGGCGACAGGGTGGCGAAGGTTTTCAGGTTCGGCAGTTCCCGGCGCAATTCATCGACCACCTGCTTGATCAGGAAATCACCGAAGCTGACCTTGGCCAAACCGGGTTGGGCGTTCGAGATGGAGTAGAAAATCGCCGTATCTGCCTTAACCGGATCCTCCTCCGGGGCATGCTCGTCCAACAGAACCTGCACGTTGCCGGCCATACCGCTGACCAAGGCAACCTCGACAAAGATCAGGGGTTCATCCGGCATGCGGGGGTGGAAAAAGGCAAAGCACCGGCGGTCGGAATCCAGCCGGTTTTTCAGATCATTCCAGGAGCGGATTTCGTGCACCGCCTCGTAGGCCATCAGTTTTTCCAACAGCACGGCGGGAGAATTCCAGGTGATCCGGCGCAGATTCAAAAAACCTATATCAAACCAGGACGTAAGCAGCTCGCGCAAATCATCGCCCAGGCCCCCCAAAACTGGTTCGTCGCGAACCAGGGACAAGATCTCAGCCCGCATATCTACCAGGAACTTGACCCCCTGGGGCAAGGCGTTGAACTGCGTCAATAGGGCGACCCGTCGGGGCACCAGGGCCGCGCGCAATTCCCGCTCGGCCCGGCCGCTATCGCCACCCGCCGCCACCGCCTGCAGATCGGCGATGGCCGCATTCACGCGGGCGCGGTCAATACTATAATCCTTAGCCAGCACGACTAGAAAGCGCCGCCGACCCTCCTGACCAAGCCGCAAATATGAATGCCCCAGTTCGGCCGCCCCGGTGCGCGCCGACACCTCACCGCCACGACGGTCGAGGCAATTCTCAATGCGCTGTTTCAGCTTCTCGACATCAATATCGTTCAACGCGGCGCCCGGCTCGTCGCTCACCGCGGCGCCAAAAAGCACGCGCCGCAAGGGCGCGAAGGTCCGGTCAAATAGGCTTTCTCTATGCAGCATATTCAATACACTAATTGTTCTGCGCAGATCATGACATGGGAAGGGTTACAATGTCTTCAACCCTCTGCAGGCGCTATGGGTGATATACTGGCGACTTTAGGCGCGCCGCCTGCCTATTATCTGATTTCGGCGCGCAAATCGGCCAATACGGCCGGCAGAGCACCAGCCAAATCCTCGGCAATCAGGCCCGGTCCGAAATGGACCGCCGCGGCGCCATGCAACCAGCAGGCCGCCGCCGCCGCCTCGAACGCCGGCACCCCTTGGGCCAGCAAACCGGTGCATAGGCCGGCCAGGACATCCCCCGACCCGGCGGTCGCCAGTTCGGGCGGCGCGTTGGTATTGATCACCGCCCGGCCATCTGGGGCAGCTATCACCGTATCGGAACCCTTTAATAGGATCACCGCGCCGCAATCGGCCGCGGCCTGGCGGGTGCGGGCCAACTTATCGACGGCGCCCGGGAACAACCGGCCGAATTCGCCCTGATGGGGAGTCAGGACGCAATTGTTGTTTAGCCCGGCAAACAGGACCTTGGGCGCCTTGGTAAAGGCGGTGATGGCATCGGCGTCCAGGACTACAGCCTTACCCAGATCCAAGGCCGAAAGAACATTGTCACGCAAACGCTTGCCTACCCCCGCGCCGGGGCCCAAACAGACTGCATTGCGCCGTGGATCCAATAGCAAGCGGCGAAATTCCGCGCCGTCGCGCCAAGGGTCGATCATTACGGCGGTCAAATGCGCGGCATTCTCGGCCACCGCCGCAAGGGGTGACGCGACCGTCACCAGCCCGGCACCGACCCGCAGGGCGGCGCCCGCCGCCAAGCGTGCGGCCCCGGATTTACCCAGGCCGCCGCTTAAAACCACCGCATGACCACGGCTGTATTTATGCCCCTCGGGCCGCAGGGGCGGCCAGGAAGGTAGCCAGACCGATGGCTGATTGACCCAAGTCCGTGGCCGGATCTCTGACAGCACCGCGTCCGGGATACCGATATCCACCACCCGCAGCGCGCCACACCGGCCCAGGCCCGGATACAGCAGATGGCCATACTTGGGCCGGAAAAATGTCACGGTCATCGCCGCCTGGGGCGCAAATCCCAATACCTGACCGCTATCTCCCTGCACACCGGACGGCATATCGACGGCGATAATGGGCAGCGTCCGATCACCCGCCGCGGCCAAAACCGTCTTCGATAGGCCTGTTACAGGTCGAGCCAGTCCGGCGCCGAAAAGCGCGTCGACCACTAGGGCGGCACCGTCCAGCACCTCGATCCCCAGAGGTGCCACCCGGCCCCGCCAGCGTTTTGCCATGATAGCGGCATCGCCGTGTAATTTTGCCTTATCACCCAACAGGGCCAAAGAGACCTTGGCACCAGCTTTTTTCAGATGTCGGGCGATGACAAAGCCATCGCCACCGTTATTGCCGGGGCCGCATAGAACCACCGTGGGCTGGATACCGAAACGATCCAGGATCGCCCTGGCAACCTCCCGGCCAGCGGCCTCCATCAAGGCTTCACCACTGATCCCCTGGGCTATGGCCGCGCGGTCGGCGCCATGCATTTGTTGGACTGAAAGCAACTCCGACATGGGATGGCTATGGTTTCGGCTACAGATCGGGCCGCCTGTCCATGGGCCGAGCCGCCTCGAACGCCTTGGCAGCGCGCAATACCAGATCCTCGCGGAAATTGTCGGCAACAATCTGCAGGCCAACGGGCAGGCCATCCTCGGTAAAGCCGCAGGGAATAGAACAGGCCGGCTGCTGGCACAGGTTGAAGGGATAGCTGAACGGCGTCCAATCCATCCAAAAAGTGTCGTCCACTGGACTGCCGGGTGGCTGCAGGCGGCCAACGTCAAATGCCGGTACCGCCAGGGCGGGCGTCAACAATAAATCGACCTCTTGAAAAAAGTCCCGCAATTGCAGCCACAGTGCGGTGCGTCCCTCCATGGCGCGCACGTAATCCAGGGCCGATAGTTCCTGGCCTTCGGCCACAATTTGCGCCAGTTCCGGCTCCAGCTTAGCCTTGGTCTCCTCCGGCATATGGGCAAAGGCACCGGCGGAACCGACCCACCAATGGGTTTTGAAGATCGCCTTGGGATTTTCAAAACCAGGATCGCGCTGCTCCACCACCGCCCCCAAATCCGTGAAAACCGCTGCCGCCGCAGCTACGATCCGAGCCACTTCCGGATCAACTTTTGCATAACCCAGATCGGGGCTGAAGGCGACCCTCAAGCCCGCGATGCCATCATCCAGGCCTTTGGTGAAATCGATGGCCTGATATGGCAGCGCGGTGTGGTCGCGCTGGTCCGGCTCCGCCAAAACATTCAACATCAGGGCGGCATCAGCAACGGAGCGGGTCATGGGTCCCACGTGCGAGAGGTTGCGCATGGCGCTTTCCGGATAAACCGGAACTCGGCCGTAGTTCGCTTTCAAACCGAACACCCCGGCGAAGGCGGACGGAATGCGGATCGAGCCGCCGCCGTCGGAGCCGACGGCCAGCGGCCCCATGTCGGCGGCCAGGGCGGCGGAGGCTCCGCCGGACGAGCCGCCCGGTGTCTTACCCAGATTCCAGGGGTTTCGGGTGATGCCGCTCAAAGCGCTCTCGGTTAGGCCCTTCCAGCCAACTTCCGGCGTGGTGGTCTTACCCAAAAAAACGGCGCCATGCTCCCGCAGGCGCGCGACGGCCGGCGCATCTTCATCCCAGGGACCGGCGGGATCAACGGTCAAGGACCCTTTCAAGGTCGGCCAGCCTTTGGTCAGCAGTAAATCCTTGATGGTGGTCGGCACCCCATCCAGCAAACCCTTTGGCGCGCCCTTTACCCAACGCGCCTCTGACTCTCTGGCCGATGCCATGGCGCCCTCGTCATCAATTATCATGAAGGCGTTGATCTTGTCGTTCACGGCATGAATGCGGTCCAACACAGCCCTGGTCGCCTCGACCGGTGAAATTTTGCCCGTGCGATAACCCGCGATCAGATCGACGGCGCTCATGCGGATCAGGTCATTGCTCATAACGTCTCCTCCCACATCGTACTCATTATGGTTTTAGCCTTTTGGATCCCAGGCCTCGCTTTGCGCCCGAATGCTGTCCATCTGGGCCACGGGTAGTTGCCCGCGTAACTTATCAAAATGCCAGGTTGCCAGGTCCGAGTTCTGCAGCGCCCCCAGCAGCGCCCAAAAATAAGCCTTAGCCGGGTCCGTCGCCACACCTTCACCCAACAGATACATCCGCGACAGCATCAGCTGGGCATCGGCGTTCCCCTGATCGGCGGCCTGGCCAAAAATATAGGCCGCCTTAGTCAGATCCTGCGGCACCCCTTCGCCACGATAGTGGACAAAGCCCAGGTCATATTTGGCCTTATCCAGGCCGGCCCCGGCCGCCGCGCTGAATAAGGCCGCGGCCGCCGCCGTATCGCGCGGCACGCCCTTGCCGAAATAGTACAGATAGGCAAGGTTGCGCATGGCCTTGGTGTTACCCAAATCGGCGGCGGCCTGGAAAAGCCCCGCCGCCTTGGCGAAGTTGCGCCCGACGCCCCTACCCCAGACAAACAGCTGAGCCAAATTTCGCATGGCCTTGGCGTTGTTTTGCGCTGCTGCCCGTTGATACCACATAGCGGCCTCTACCAGATCCTGGGGGACGCTTTTACCTTCATCCAGGTAAACGCCGACGACCCGTTGCGCCTCGGAATGGCCCTGCTGTGCGGCCTTGTGAAACCACTGATAGGCTATGTCACGGTCAGGTGCGACG
>CAUZBE010000087.1:0-9326 GCA_963577885.1 Alphaproteobacteria bacterium | reverse complement strand
CCGTGTGTAGATTGATCCATTCCTTGAGGTAAAAGCGGGCCGGTGTGCACGCCGCCACTGATTGGGCCCAGGTCAGATAGACCCACTCCACCGCCAGCAGGCTGGCCAGAACGTCCGCGTATGTGAATTTTCGTTCGTCCCCCAGCATGACCTCTCGAAATCCCGTGACAACGGCATGGTCCGAGGGTTGGCGCCATTCTCCTTCCCTGACGCCCATGGCGGCAAAGGCGCGTAAAAAGTAGTCGTCCTCGTCACCGGTCAGGACACCTAAAAAACTGGAATACCGCCTTTTATCGGCCATGTTGGGCGCCGTCGTGACGGCTTGACCCACATGGGAGACTAGGATGTCGAGAAAGGCGTAGTCGAGAACCAGATACCGGGCATAATCGGCATCAGTGATCAGATCGTTGGCCAGTTCACCGACGAAGCGATGTTCCGTAGCCGCCTGCCAATCCGGTTTGCTGCCCTCGCGGAGTTGCTCTGAAAACGATGTTTTTGAAGGAGACTGCACGACTGTCGTTTTCCTGCTCATTTTTACGAAGACCCTTGATCCAAAGCGCGATCATAGGGTCAAGCGACGTCCCATTACATCACATTCCGCGCTTTTGGCTTGCTCTTAGAATAGACAGATCACATGTTGCGGACGGGGACATCTGTTTTCCTTGCATGGCCCATGATCGGCCCTATGATAAGGGCTCCAAAGCGGGGGGAGCCGTCATCGCGGCTGAGAGGATCCTGACAAAGGACGACCCCTTGAACCTGATCCGGATCGTACCGGCGGAGGGACGCGTCCATTGCCTGCCCAAAATTCTGATATTACGACAGCCCTGAGCCCGGACACGCCCGCCATCGGCATTGCCTTGCGTGGCGGCGCCCTGACCTTCGGCGACAAACGGGTGTTTAACCAGCTGGATCTGGATGTCCCAGCCGGACTGACCACCTGTCTGTTGGGACCATCGGGGGTTGGAAAATCCTCCCTGCTGCGCCTGATCGCCGGCATTGCGCCCGAGGCCACGGCCCAACATCTGGAGACCAGCGACGGCGGCCCAATCGTGGGGCGCATCGCCTATATGGATCAACGTGACTTGCTACTGCCCTGGCTCAGCGTATTTGACAATGTCACCCTGGGCGCCCGGCTACGGGGCGAAACGGCGGATCGGGCGCGGGCCGCGCTATTGCTGCAACGGGTGGGTCTGGCCGGCGAAGCCAACAGCCTGCCCGCCGCCCTGTCGGGCGGCATGCGGCAGCGGGCCGCCCTGGCCCGCACCTTGATGGAAGACCGGCCGATGATTTTGATGGACGAGCCGTTCTCGGCCGTGGATGCATTGACCCGCCTGCGGCTACAAGATCTGGCGGCGGAATTGCTGATCGGGCGGACCACGTTGCTGGTCACCCATGACCCCTTGGAAGCCCTGCGCCTGGGCCACCGGGTCCTCGTTCTAAGCGGCGATCCGGCCCGCATTAGCGAACCGCTCGACCCATTGGGCCTACCGCCCAGACCGTCGGACGATCCCGCGCTGCATGGCCTGGCCGCGCAAATTCTGCGCGACCTGGCGGGATGAGGGATTGGCATGCAAACCACGCGACGCGCCCTAATCTCGTTTGCCGTCCTGCTGGCCGGCTGGCAGGCGCTGGTCTGGGCCACCGGGGTCGAGCCATTTATCTTGCCTGGGCCCTGGCTGGTCCTGAAAAGCCTTGCGGGGCATTTGGGATTGATTGGCCGGCACGCTACGGTCACCTTGCTCGAGATCGTACTGGGCCTGATCTTCGGCAGCGGCCTCGGCATCGCCAGCGCCATCGGCCTGAGTTGGTTTCCCAGCCTGCGGCGCTGGCTGTTGCCCCTATTGGTGGTGATGCAAGCCATTCCAGTGTTTGCCCTAGCGCCCGTTCTGGTGCTGTGGGTAGGCTATGGTTTGGCCTCCAAGGTCATGATGGCCAGCCTGATAATCTTCTTCCCCGTCACTGCCGCGTTCCTGGATGGCCTGCGCCGGACCGAGCCCGGCTGGCTTGACCTGGCCCAAACCATGACCGCGGGCGGCCATGGCCCCGGCCGGTGGATGATCCTGCGCCACATCCGAATCCCAGCCGCCCTGCCGGCCCTGGCCTCGGGCCTCCGCGTGGCGGCGGCCGTGGCGCCCATTGGCGCGGTGGTCGGGGAATGGGTCGGCTCTTCCGTCGGCCTGGGCTATCTGATGTTGCATGCCAATGGCCGCATGCAGATAGATTTGCTGTTCGCTGCCCTGTTCGTCCTGGCGGCGATGGCGGTAACGATTTTTTTCACCCTGGATTGGCTGCTGCGGCGTCTGTTGCCCTGGCAGCCGGACACTTTACCTAGCGATTAAGGGAACTCACGACATGCGACAAATTACCATCTCGTTGACACTCATTCTCTGCCTCGGCGCCCTGCCGGCCCAGGCCGCGGACAAACTGACGGTGTTGTTAGATTGGTTCGTCAATCCCGATCACGCGACCTTAATCATCGCCCAGGAGAAAGGTTTTTTTGCCCAGGCCGGTCTTGAGGTTGAGTTGACGGCCCCCGCCAATCCCAATGATCCGCCCAAGCTAGTCGCCGCCCGTAAGGCCGACCTGGCCATATCCTACCAACCGCAACTGCATTTGCATGTAGACCGGGGCCTTCCCTTGCGCCGCATCGCGACTTTGGTCGGGACGCCGCTTAGCTCCCTGGTCGTGCTCAGAGACGGACCGATCAAAGCCATTGCCGATTTGAAGGGCCGCAAGATCGGCTTTTCGGTCGGCGGGTTCGAGGATGCCATATTGGGCGCCATGCTGCGCAAGGCGGGCTTGAGCCTGGAAGATGTGACGCTGATCAATGTCAACTTTTCACTCTCTCCATCCCTAATTTCCGGCCAGGTCGATGCGGTCATCGGCGCCTATCGCAATTTCGAATTGAACCAGATGGATATAGTCAAACGCCCCGGCCGTGCCTTTTACGTCGAGGAAGAAGGGGTTCCCGCCTATGACGAATTGATCGTGGTGGCCCACGCCGATCGCCTAGGCGATGCTCGGCTAAGCCGCTTTGTGACGGCCTTGGAGGCCGCCGTATTATTCCTGATCAACCATCCGGCCCAGGGCTGGGACCTGTTCATCAAGGGCCACAAGGATCTAAACGACGAGTTGAATAGACGCGCCTTTCGCGATACTCTGCCTCGCTTTGCCCTGCGGCCCGCCGCCCTGGATCAGGGCCGCTATCGGCGCATGGCGCAGTTTCTAAAAGACCAGGGATTGATCAGCGCGGTCCGCCCCGTCAGCGACTATGCCGTCGAATTAAAATAACTGCTTACAAAGAGACGAGGCGCAAAACGCGCGGACCACCGATACTGCCAATCGATCACGAAAAGTTTATTAGAAAACCTGCCAGAAACATCAATTTTGATGCTGGTGCCTAGGTGAAATTGATCTCGGCCACCAGCGGACCCTTGGGCCCGTTACCGATTCGTATCTGCAATGCCTGGCCCGGCAACACATCGTCGGCACCGAAACGGCGCAAAGTTTCGATATGGACAAATATATCGTCGGTGCCCTCGCCACAGGAGACAAAGCCATAGCCTTTGACCCGATTGAACCACTTTACCGTGGCATCAACGAAATCGCCTTCGGCTTCAACCGTGGCCGGCTGGGTCTGGCCGACAGGCCAGATCGGTTTTGGCATTGGTGCTATCGCGCTGCTATCGTCCATGGAAATTACACGAGTCGCCTGTTGGCCCCGCTCCCGCTGCACCACCTCACAAACCACTGTGGTGCCTTCATAGATGATCTCTATGCCAACGTCGCGCAGGACCGATTTGTGGATTAATACATCGCCGGAATTATCGCCCGGTACAAAGAAACCGTAGCCTTTTACGGCATCAAACCATTTTACAGGCCCGTCTTTGACAATGCTCTCGGTATCCGCCAAATCCTCGGTACGATATTCGACACTTAAATTTTCTACGTTCCCAGCGTTCTCGACTTTGTCAACATTGTTGCCAACATCGAGGTTATTTGCATTCAAAGCCATTTGACTCGCTTCCCCTTGTGAGTATGTGCCCCCAAACAGCTGAATACTCACTGTACTTTACGAGTTAACAGTCCCTTAAGGTATAACTCTAACCGCCACAGACAAGTCCTGGCAACTTGGAATTGACCTATGGTGGGCCGGGAAGGTGGGAAATTGGATCAAATCATCGCCACAAATATCACTCCAACTTGCGAAGATGCGCTTTCTGCTGGCAATAATGGCCCGGCTCATACTAGTCTTCCGAAAAATCGAACATGGAATAGAATAGGGTCGTGGTGGCAAGTCGTGACAATGCGGATGGTGGCGGGGTAGGCTACCGCCAAATGATCCATGCCATTGGCCTTTGCCTGGCCTTAAGCGCCGGTTGGCTGTTGTTGTCGGGCTATTTTCAGATCTTGCTGTTGAGCCTTGGCGCCGCTTCCGTCACCTTCTGTGTATGGATTGCCGTACGCATGGACGTGATCGATCATGAAGGCGTGCCACTGCATATCACCTGGGCCGGCCTGCGTTATGTGCCATGGCTAATATCGGAGATAATCAAGGCTAACATCGATGTGGCGAGGCGGGTGATCTCGCCCTCTCTACCCATCGCGCCCAGCCTGTTCGATGCCCCGGTCAGTCAGAAAACCGATCTGGGTCAGGTGCTTTATGCCAATTCCATTACCTTGACGCCCGGTACCGTGGCGGTTGATCTTGACCCTGGCGTAATCCGGGTGCATGCCCTGCATGATGGGGCGGCGGCTGGCGTGCTGGACGGCGAGATGGATCGCCGGATCTCGGCCGTGGAGGGACAATCCTGATGTTCACCATGACCGCCTTTGCCGTCCTGATCGCCCTGGGCCTCACCCTGGCCCGCGCATTTTTGGGCCCGACGGTGTTCGATCGCGTCCTAGCGGTCAATTCCGTGGGCACCAAGACCGTATTGTTGATTGCCGTGCTGGGCTTTCTTACGGGCCGGCCGGATTTCCTCGACATCGCCATCGTCTATGCCTTGATCAACTTCATTGGCGTAGTCGCGGTCTTGAAATACGTCAAGTACGGCGATGTCGCCCACCCGGGAGATTTCGCGCCCGCCCCTACGGACGATATCGGGGACCAGCGATGATTGGGCAACTGGTGGACGGGTTGAGTTGGCTGTTGCTGCTGGCGGGGGCGGCCTTTGTGATGATAGGCGCTTTTGGCATGCTACGGCTGCCTGATTTTTACAGCCGCCTGCATCCCGCCGGCCTGACCGATACCATGGGCGCGGGCCTGATCCTGCTGGGTTTGCTGTTGCAAGCAGAGGCTGCCATTGTCGCTATTAAATTACTAATCATAGCGGTATTGCTCTTGTTCACCTCGCCAACGACAAGCCACGCCACGGCGCGGGCGGCCATGGCGGCGGGATTGCGGCCCTGGCGGGCCCCTGAAACGGGCCGTGGCAAGACCGGCAAGGCCGATGAGACATGATCATTACCCTGATCGATATCGCCCTGCTGACCTTCATGGGGGCCACGGCAATCGCCATATTGCGCCTGCGCAGCCTGTTTGCCGTGGTTATGCTGTCAGGCATCTACAGTCTGCTGGCCGCCTCCATGTTCGTGGCCCTGGATGCCGTCGATGTGGCATTTACCGAAGCCGCCGTGGGCGCGGGCATCTCCACAGTGTTGATGATCGCCGTTCTGGCCTTGACCGGCGAGCGCGAAAGGCCGGCGGCGCACCGGCCACTGCTGCCCTTGGTGGTGGTGACCCTGACCGGCGCCGCGTTGATTTATGCCACCTTTGACATGCCGGCCTTTGGCGATGCCAATGCGCCTGTGAACCTTCACGTAGCGCCGCGTTATCTGAATGAAAGCTTCGCCGAGGTCGGGCTGCCCAACGTGGTGACCTCTGTCCTGGCCAGCTACCGCGGCTATGACACGTTGGGCGAGGTGACCGTCATCTTCACTGCCGGGGTTGCGGTCATGCTGTTGCTGGGCGGGCGCAAGGGCGACGATGCCGGTATCAAGAACGAGCCGGCGGCGGAAACAGACGGCGATGACCGTGACAGCGGGGGCACGGCATGAGGCATCACCGTGTCCTGCGCATCATCTCCAAACTGCTGATCCCGTTCATCATGCTGTTCGCCTTGTATGTGCAGTTCCATGGCGACTTCGGACCGGGGGGTGGCTTTCAGGCCGGCGTCATCCTGGCCTCGGCCTTTATTCTATACGGTTTGATCTTCGGCCTGGAAAATGCCCGTAAGGTGGCCCCTCCGGCGGTAGTCACCAGCCTGATTGCCGCCGGCGTTTTGATTTTTGCCGGCACGGGTTATGCCGGCTTACTGGGTGGCGGTGATTTTTTGGATTACGGCGTCCTACGCGCGGACCCGGTGGCGGGACAACATCTGGGCATCATGGTGATCGAATTCGGCGTTGGCACCACCGTGGCGGCCACCATGATCACGATCTTTTTCCTCTTCGCCGGGCGGGATCGCTAGATGCTGCAGGCCATTCTGGATCATTACAATTACTGGATCGCCATTTTCCTGATGATGGTCGGTTTTTACACGGTCGTGGCGCGCAGCAATCTGATCAAGAAACTGGTGGGGTTGAACATTTTCCAAACCTCGGTCTTCCTGCTGTATATCTCCATGGGCAAGGTCACGGGCGGCACAGCGCCGATCCTGGATGACCGCTTCCCGATCTATTCCAACCCGATCCCCCATGTGCTGATCCTGACCGCCATCGTGGTCGGCGTCGCCACCACCGCCCTGGGCCTGGCCCTAGTCGTGCGCATACGTGAAAGCTATAGCACCATCGAGGAAGACGAGCTGAACCTCGCGGATGGCGAGACGTGAGCGGCCTGATTGCTGACCTGACGCACCATCTGCCGGCGTTGCAAGTGGTGGTGCCCCTTGTGGCGGCGCCCTTGTGCCTGTTGGCGGGGCGGGCCTGGCTGGCCTGGATCATTGCGTTCGCGGCCTCCGCCTCCGCCACCGTGACCGCCACCATCCTGGCCTATTTAACCTTTCACAATGGCGCCATCAGTTACCACATGGGGGGCTGGGCCCCGCCTTGGGGCATTGAATATGTGGTCGATACGGCCAATGCCTTTATCCTGATGCTGGTATCCGCTATCAGCACCGTGGTGCTGGCCTATAGCCCGGCCAGCGTGGCCCGGGAAATTCGGCCCGGCAGCCAGCATCTGTTTTATTGCATGTTTATCCTGTGCCTGACCGGGCTGTTGGGTATCACCGTTACGGGGGACGCCTTCAACGTCTTTGTCTTTTTGGAAATCTCCTCCCTATCCAGCTATGCCCTGATTGCCATGGGCGGGCAACGCAAGGCGCTGACGGCAGCCTTTCAATATCTGATCATGGGCACCATCGGGGCGACCTTTTTTCTGATCGGCGTCGGTTTGCTGTACATGATGACCGGCACCTTGAATATGGCCGACATGCAGGCCCGAATTCCCAGCCTTCAGGATAGCCGCCCGGTACTGGCCGCCTTTGCCTTCATCACCGTTGGCCTGGCGCTGAAAGCAGCGCTGTTTCCCCTCCATCTGTGGCTGCCCAACGCCTATGCCTTCGCGCCATCGGCTGTTTCCGCCTTCATGGCGGCGACGGCGACCAAGGTATCGCTATACGTCCTGCTGCGGTTTACCTTTACGATATTCGGCGCCAAGTTCGCGTTTCTGAACCTGCCCCTGCACTGGGTCCTGCTGGTGCCGGCGGTGATCGCCATGTTCGCCGGTTCGTTCAGCGCAATTTTTCAGCGCGATATCAAACGCATGTTGGCATACTCCTCTATCGCCCAGATCGGGTACATCACCCTGGGCATCAGCCTAGCGTCCTCCGCCGGGATCGCCGCCGCTCTCATTCATATATTTAATCACGGTCTTATGAAGGCAGCCCTATTCTGCGCCATAGGCTGTATTTTCTATCGCATCGGCACCACCCGGATTGAACAGATGGCGGGCCTGGGCCGGCAAATGCCATGGACCACGACGGCCATCGTCGTCGCCGGATTGAGCCTGCTGGGCGTACCCCTAACCGCCGGGTTCATCTCCAAATGGTATCTCGTCCAGGCGGCCTTGCAGGCCGATCTGTGGTGGCTGGTTGTCCTGGTCGTGTTAAGCTCCATGCTGGCGCTGGTATATATCTGGCGTCTGGTCGAGGCGATGTATTTCAAAGAGCCGCCCCCTGGTCGCGGCGCCGTCGCGGAAGCCCCCCTATCCATGCTGGTGCCGACCCTGTTGCTGGCGGGGGCAAATATCTATTTCGGCATTGATACCCGTGTACCAGTAGCGATGTCGGAAAGTGCCGCCACCCTGTTGCTGCGGGGGCAGATGTAGTGACCGGCGCCACGCTCATCATTCTAGCCCTTGCTTTGCCGCTATTCGCGGCCCTGTCGATCTGGATTGTTGGCAAATATCCCAATCTCCGCGAGGCCGTCACCCTGACTACGGCAATGGCCCTGTTGATGGTGGTTTTAGCAATCTTGCCGCTGATCCTGGCCGGCCTGCCCGTGCGCCTGGACCTGATTGCGCCGGTGCCAGGCCTAAAAATTGCTTTCGCGGTTGAACCCCTGGGCATGATATTTGCCTGCGTCGCGTCGTTTTTATGGATCGTCAATTCGGTCTTTTCCATTGGCTATATGCGCGGCAATAACGAGCCGCGCCAGACACGCTTTTATGTTTGCTTCGCCATTGCCATTGCAGCGACCATGGGCCTTGCCTTCGCTGAAAACCTGTTCACCCTGTTCATTTGTTACGAGGCCCTGACCCTTTCCACCTATCCCCTGGTCACCCATCACAAGAATGACGAGGCACGCCAGGCGGGCCGTACCTATCTGGGCATTCTGTTAGGCAGTTCGATCGTCTTGCTATTGCCGGCGATCATTGCCACCTGGGTCCTGACGGGCAGCGTCACTTTCACCCCGGGCGGCATCATGGCAGGCAATGTCGCGCCGCTGATCGGAGGCATATTATTACTGCTGTTTCTCTACGGCATCGGCAAGGCGGCCTTGATGCCCATGCACCGTTGGTTACCGGCAGCCATGGTGGCGCCGACCCCAGTCAGCGCTCTGTTACATGCGGTCGCCGTGGTCAAGGCTGGTGTCTTCACGGTGCTCAAGGTATCTGTCTATATCTTTGGCCTAGATTATTTGCGCGAACTGGCCATGGCCGATGCGGCCCTGTATCTGGCGGGCTTCACCATTTTGACGGCCTCCATCATCGCCCTGCGTCAGGATAATCTGAAACGCCGGTTGGCCTATTCCACCGTCAGCCAGCTGTCCTATGTCATTCTAGCGGCATTGATCTTGTCGCCCCTGTCGACCATGGGCGC
>CAUZBE010000086.1:0-9369 GCA_963577885.1 Alphaproteobacteria bacterium | reverse complement strand
TTAGCACGGCTTATCGCCATGGCCTGCGCCTCTCGGTGCCTGGCAGTCAAAGCCGCATGAAGCTGCCCTTAGAAATTGCCGTGCAGGACAATGGCCCTGGCGTAGCCGACGATATCAGACCTTATTTGTTTGATGCCTTCGTCACCAACAAAACGCAGGGGTCTGGCCTGGGCTTGGCTCTGGTGGCGAAAGTTGTGCATGATCATGGCGGCGTCGTGGAATTCGCGGACGTCGATAAGGGCACCCAGTTTCGCGTCATGTTGCCCATGGACGAAAGGTAAGCAGATCATGAGCCGCGGTACCATACTTATCGCCGATGATGACCGGGCCATTCGGACGGTGCTCGATCAGGCCCTGGGCCGGGCCGGTTACGACGTCCGCTCGACCGCCAATGCGGCCACCCTGTGGCGCTGGATCGGCGATGGCCAGGGCGATCTCGTTATTACGGACGTCGTGATGCCCGATGAAAACGGCCTGGATCTATTGCCCAGAATTAAAAAATTGAGGCCCGATCTGCCAGTCGTCATAATGAGCGCCCAGTCGACAATTTTGACCGCTATCAAAGCAGCCGAGCGTGGCGCCCATGAATATTTGCCCAAGCCTTTTGATCTGAAAGAACTGGTCACGGTGGTGCAGCGTGCCCTGGCCGATAATCGACATGTGGTGGACGGCGGCGGCAGACCAGACGAAACCGAAGAACGTCTGCCCCTGATCGGCCGATCCACCGCCATGCAGGAAATTTACAGGACCCTGGCGCGGCTCATGCAGACTGATTTGACGGTTATGATTTCCGGCGAATCCGGTACCGGCAAAGAGTTGGTTGCCCGCGCCTTGCACGACTATGGCAAACGGCGTAATGGACCCTTTGTCGCCATCAACATGGCGGCGATCCCGCGGCATCTGATCGAAAGCGAATTATTCGGACACGAAAAAGGCGCCTTTACCGGCGCCACGGCACGCAACCCGGGCTATTTTGAATTGGCCGAAGGCGGGACGCTGTTTTTGGATGAAATTGGCGACATGCCGCCCGAGGCACAGACCCGCCTGCTACGGGTCTTGCAACAGGGGGAGTACAGCACCGTTGGCGGCCGCACGCCGATCCGCGCCAATGTTCGCATTATCGCCGCGACCAACCACGATCTTCGGCAGCTCATTCGCCAGGGCCTGTTTCGCGAGGATTTGTTTTATCGCCTAAACGTAGTGCCCATGCGTTTGCCGCCCCTGCGGGAACGGACCGAAGATGTGCCTGACCTGGCGCGGCATTTTTTGAACCAGGCTGAAACGGCAGGTTTACCGACAAAACGCATCTCCCGCGCCGCGTTGGAGCATCTGCGGACCCACGCCTGGCCCGGCAATGTCCGGGAACTGGAAAATTTGATCCAACGTCTTGTCGCTTTGTACCCCGAAGAGGTGATCGAACTGCGCGTGGTGGAGGCGGAATTAGACGCGATGACCCCACGTCCTAGCGCATCCGAATTGAACAGCGGAAATGGCCATATGGCGGGTGATAGCATCGGCGCCTCGGTAGAACAGCATCTGGCGCGTTATTTTCAGGCGCATGGCGACAGCCTGCCGCCGACCGGTTTGTATGACCGTGTGGTGCGCGAGGTTGAACGACCCTTGATTAATTTATGTCTGGCGGCCACGCGGGGCAATCAAATCCGCGCGGCCCAACTATTGGGCGTAAATCGCAATACCCTGAGAAAAAAAATCAAGGAACTCGATATTCAAGTCGTGCGCGGCTTGAACTGATGCATCATTGCCACAGTGATTCTGTTTGATTGGGCCCTAACCCGCCATGAACGAGACAACGGAACGATCCCGCCTGGAAGCCGCCTTCGAGGATAACTTCGTGCCATGGGCCCGGCAGGTGAGCCTGAGCGGAAAATTGGCCATTACGCTGGCGGTGGCCGCCTTCGCCTCGGGGGTGGTGACTTACACGGCATGGACAGGGTCGGCGCCGCAGACCCCCAACCCGCGGGTCGTCCTGATCCTGTTAGTTACTGATCTTGTATTGGTCCTCTCGCTTGGCGCCTTGATCGCACGCCACCTGGTGGGACTATGGGTGGCGCGCCGGGCCGGTTCGGCGGGTTCGCGCCTGCATACCCGCTTTGTCGCCATGTTCAGTCTGGTGGCGGTAACCCCGGCTATTATCGTGGCCTTGTTTTCCGCCGTATTCTTTTATCTGGGTATGCAATCGTGGTTCAGCGAGCGGGTCCGTACCGCGGTCGGTGAATCCCTGGCCGTGGCGGAGGCCTATGTCGCGGAACATCGCCACACCATCCGCGCAGATATCCTGGCCATGGCCAATGATATTGATCGCGTGGCGCCACGGTTACGGGGTAATCAACACCAATTTTCCCGATTTCTGGCTGTTCAAGCCTCGCGACGAGACTTGAGCGAGGCGACGGTTTTTACCAGCAACGGCAATATTCTCGGCCGTACCTACCTGAACGTCAGCGCCACTTTTGACGAATTGCCCTTGAACCGGGTTGAAGCAACGTCACGCAGTGATCCGGTTATTTTTGAAAGCGACCGGGACGATCAGGTCCGCGCTCTGCTGCGCCTGGATGGATTTCTCGACGCTTATTTATATGTTGCCCGTTTCGTCGACCCGATCGTTCTGAACCATGTGGAAACCACACGCGCCGTGGTTCGGGAATATGAAATGTTGGAGGGCGCGCGCGCCGATATCCAATTGACCTCGGCGCTAATATTCATCGTGGTTGCCTTGATGTTGCTGATGGCGGCGGTCTGGCTGGGGCTGACCTTTGCCAGTCGTCTGGTGGGACCAATCCGCGGCCTGATGGTGGCGGCCGAAAGAATTCGTGACGGCGATCTTTCCACCCGGGTGGAAGAGGGCGTCAGTCATGATGAAATCAGCTCTCTCAGCCGGGCCTTTAATCGCATGGCCGGACAATTAGCTGAACAACACGATGAACTGATGGCCGCTAATCGGCGCATGGACCGCCGCCGCCGGTTTACGGAAGCTGTGTTGAGTGGCGTTTCCGCCGGCGTTGTCGGTCTTGACGGAGAGGGCGTCATAACTCTGGCCAACAGCTCGGCCGCGGCTTCGCTGGAAACCGTCGTCGACGATTTGACCGGCCGGCCATTCGTCGATGAAGTGCCTGAAATGACCGCGTTATTGCAGCAGGCCCGCAACCAGTCCGGCAAAGTTATTGAAGGGGAGGTTTCCCTAATTCGCAATGGGCATCGGCGCACCTTCATGGTCCGTATACGCAGCGATACCAGCCGGGGCCGGCACTTTGGTGCCATTGTCACTTTTGACGATGTTACCGAACTGGTGACGGCGCAGCGTACCGTTGCCTGGGCGGACGTTGCCCGGCGTATCGCACACGAAATCAAGAATCCGCTGACCCCCATTCAATTGTCCGCCGAACGTCTCAAACGCAAATACCTCGAACAGATTTCGTTCGAGCCCGAGATTTTTGTCCAGTGCACCGATACCATTATTCGGCAGGTCGGCGACATTGGCCGCATGGTCGACGAATTCTCCGCTTTCGCGCGCATGCCGGCGGCCGAGATGAAGACCGAGGATTTATGCGCAATTGTGCGTAACGCCGTATTTACCGAGAAATTTGCGAACAAGGGTATTAATTACCTCGCGCAATTACCCGCCGGCGCGATAAAGATCGCTTGCGATGATGGCCATTTTAACCGGCTGTTGACCAATCTTTTGCAGAACGCCCAGGAATCTATTGCTGCCCGCCTGACGGCCGATGGCCGCGGGGTCCCCGAGGGTGTCATTGAAGTCGAAGTCTGCATCGAGGGGCAAAACGCGGTACTGGATATCCGCGACAATGGCATTGGTTTGCCGGCCGAAGGGCGCGAGCGCCTGACCGAGCCATACGTCACCAATCGGGAAAAAGGTACCGGTCTGGGTCTGGCCATTGTGAAAAAAATTGTGGAAGAGCATGGTGGGCGCATGCGTCTGGACGATGCTGACGGCGGCGGCGCACAGATCAATTTGAGCTTTCCCCTATCGGATGAAGCCGATCTGGCCATTGACGGTAACATTGACATGAGTAAATTAAATCATGGCGCGTGATATCTTGATTGTCGATGACGAAGCGGATATTCGCGAATTGGTCTCGGGCATTTTATCCGACGAAGGTTATGAAACGCGCCTGGCCGGTACCGAACAAGAGGCCCTGGCCGCCGTGGCCTCACGCCGGCCATCTCTGGTGATCCTGGATATATGGCTACGTGGCAGCCAGCTGGATGGCATAGGAATCTTGCAACGGATACGGGCCCGGCACAGCGATCTTCCCGTGGTGATGATTTCCGGTCATGGCAACATCGAAACGGCGGTGCATGCTATCAAACTGGGCGCTTACGATTTTATCGAGAAACCGTTCGAGACAGACCGCCTACTGTTGATCGTGGAACGCGCCATGGAGGCGGCCAGACTAACCCAGGAGAACAGGGAATTGCGCCGGCGCGCCGGGCCAGAAACCGAGATAGTTGGCAACAGTCAGGCGATTAACGATATGCGGGCGGCCATTGAAAAAGCCGCACCGACCGGCAGCCGTATCATGATCAGCGGCCCGGCGGGCGCCGGCAAAGAAGTAGCAGCGCGGGCCCTACATGCCTTATCTAACCGGGAGCAGGGCTCCTTCGTGGTCTTGAACGCCGCGACAATGGCGCCAGAACGGCTGGAGGTTGAACTGTTTGGGGTCGAACTTAGGGATGGGCCCGTTACCGATGCCGATGGCGTTAACGCGCCGGACCGCGTTGGTGTATTTGAACGCGCCCACGGCGGCACTTTATTTTTAGACGAAATTGCAGATATGCCGCCGGAAAGCCAAGCCAAAATACTGCGCGTTCTAGTGGATCAAAGCTTTCAACGGTTCGGCGGCACGGAATATGTCACGGTCGATGTCCGGGTGATCTGTTCTACTACCCGTGACCTGCGCGAAGAAATCACGAACGGGCGCTTCCGCGAGGACTTGTATCACCGCCTCAACGTCGTGCCCCTGGTCGTGCCACCCTTGCGGGACCGGCGGTTGGATATTCCTTTGTTGGTGGAGCATTTCATGGACCGCTCCGCCGAAAATCTCGGCTTGTCGCGACGCCAAGTATCCGCTGACGCCATGGTGGCCCTGCAGCGTCATGATTGGCCTGGCAACGTGCGTCAATTACGTAATATCGTCGAAAATCTAGTGATCATGGCACAAGGTGACGAGGCAACCATATCCGTTGACATGTTGCCGTTGGACATAGGCTCGCCGACCCCCGCGGCCAAGCGCAACAACGGCGAGATCGAAGTCATGTCGCTGCCCCTTCGCGATGCCCGGGAAAATTTTGAACGTGAATACCTAATCGCCCAAGTTGGCCGCTTTGGTGGTAATATTTCCCGCACCGCCGAATTCGTCGGCATGGAACGCTCCGCCCTGCATCGAAAGCTGAAAACGTTGGGCATCAAAACAAGGACATAACGAGCTAGAGAGGAGGCCCGATGCGGAAACCAGACATGATTAAATCTCTCGGCACGGCCTGCCCCCGTCGAGCTCATGGACATAAATCATGAAAGTGATCGTGTGCGGCGCCGGCCAGGTCGGCTATAATATTGCCCGGCAGCTTTCGGGCGAACATAACGATGTGACGGTGATTGATCAGTCACCGGATATGGTGAAGCGCATCAACGATAATCTGGATGTCCATGGGCTGGTTGGATTTGCGTCCGAACCCGACGTGCTCGAGGCGGCGGGGGCGGCGGATGCGGACATGATCATTGCCGTGACTTTCGCCGACGAGGTCAACATGGTGGCCTGCCAGGTCGCCCATTCCCTGTTCAATGTCCCGACCAAAATTGCCCGCGTACGGGCGCAAAGTTACCTTCGCCCTATTTGGCGCGACCTGTTCAGCCGTGACCATATGCCCATTGATGTGATCATCTCTCCGGAAATGGAAGTGGCCCGCTCCGCCAAACGGCGCCTGGAAGTACCCGGCGCCTTCGATATGATTCCCTTCGGCGACGATAAACTACGCCTGATCGGCGTACGTCTGTCTGACAATTGCTCGATAATCAATGCTCCGTTACGGCAATTGACCGAACTATTTCCCGATCTGAATATCGTAGTGGTTGGCATTGACCGCACCGGTCAAATGTTGGTGCCCACCGGCGAAGACCAGATGCTGTCGGGCGACGAGATTTTCTTCATCGCCGACAAGCGCCACGTCAGCCGCGCGCTGAGCCTGTTCGGTCACGAGGAGAAGGAAGCCCGGCGCGTCATCATCGTCGGTGGCGGCAATATCGGCTTGTTTCTGGCGGAGAGTCTGGAACGGGAAAACCCTTCTGTTCGAGTCAAGCTGGTGGAATTGAACCGCGAGCGGGCGGAATACGTAGCCGAGCGGTTGGAGCGTACAGTCGTTATCAACGGTGATGCCCTAGATAGCGAAATTTTGATCGAGGCGAACGCCGCGAATACAGAGACCGTGGTCGCGGTTGCGGACGATGACGAGGTTAACATTCTGGCCTCTTTACTGGCTAAACGATTTGGCTGCCAACGGGCGGTAACATTGATCAATAACTCGGGCTACGGCCCGCTGCTAGCCTCTCTGGGCATCGATGCGGTCGTCAATCCCCGGGCCTCCACGGTTTCAACCATTCTGCAACATGTGCGCCGCGGCCGCATTCGGGCGGTGCATAGCCTGCGCGATGGTATGGCAGAGGTGATTGAGGCCGAGGCGCTGGAAACCTCTCCCCTAGTTGGGGTGCCTTTGCGCGAGGTAAAACTGCCAGCCGGCATGATCATCGGTGGTGTGCTGCGTGGCGAAACCGTGGTGATTCCCCGTGGCGACACTATTATCCAGGTAAAGGACCGAGTGGTCATTTTCGCCTTGGCCGATGTCGTCAAAAAGGTCGAAAAAATGTTCTCTGTCCGCCTCGATTTTTTCTGAGCGTTGAAGCACAGAAAGGGAAGTGGGCCACACCATGTCCTACACAAGTGTCTTTCATTGCGTTGGCTGGACGGTGGTCCTGTTGGCCACTTTGATGGTTCTGCCAGCCCTGACGGCCATGCTGGATGGCAACACAGCCCTGGCCTGGACATTCGCCGCATCAGCCGTGCTGACCGGATTTTTCGGCGCCGGGTTCGCCATGGCGACACGACATGGCACGGGTCAATTCGGCAAACGCGAAGGTTTTATGTTCCTGGTCCTGATCTGGTTGGTCCTGGCCTTATTCGGCGCCATTCCATTGCATTTTTCCGGCCTGCCCGGGCGCCCCATCGATGCTTTTTTTGAGGCCATTTCCGGGTTAACCACAACCGGCGCCACGGTGTTTGGCAACCTGGAAGATATACCGACCGCCATCTTATTGTGGCGCGCCTTGCTGCAATGGGCCGGTGGGTTGTTGAGCATCGTCCTTGCCGTAAGTCTTATTTCCCATCTCGGCATAGGCGGAATGGAAGCTTATCAAAGTGCGTTGCCGCGGGGGGAGGGAGCCAGTCTGCCGGCGCGCATGCTGCAGACGACGCAGGACCTATTTTGGATTTACGTGCTTTTGACACTATTGGGCGCCGTGGCTCTATGGGCGACGGGGATGTCAGCCTTCGACGGCCTTTGCCACGCCCTCACGGCCCTTTCTACCGGGGGCTTCAGCACCCAGGAAGGCGGTATCACGGCCTTTGATAATCCTATTATCGAAATGGTTCTCATCGCATTGATGTTGTTGGGAGCGTTGAATTTTACTTTGTATTGGGCAGCCTTTAATGGCCGTTTTCGCGTCTTTTGGGAAAATGCCGAATTTAACTACCTGGTCATCGTCGTAGCTTTTCTCGTCGCTTCAGCCGTCACAGTTGCTTTGTTCAAAAGTACCGCACAGGGCTTCGTGACGGAGCTGCGCGAGACGGTTTTCATCGCTATCTCGGCCCTGACCACAACCGGTTTTAGTAACAGCCAGGGTGGAACGGGCGGTATCGCCACCCCATTTTTGGCGCCCATTCTGATAATTGGCCTGGTGTTGGTTGGCGGCGCCACGGGCTCGACCACGGGTGGCATGCGGTTGATGCGGATTGCGGTCTTGTTTAAACAGGCCCAGCGGGAATTGCTACGCCTTTCGCACCCTCATGGGGTTAATCCCTTGCGTCTGGGCAATATGCGTATTGAAAATTCCATTATTTGGAGCGTCTGGAGTTTCTTTTTCATTCTCATCCTGTTGTTGGCGGCAACCGCATTAGCCTTGGCTTTTTTTGGCCTGGCTCCCGATGTCGCCGTCGCCGCCGCGGTCGTTGCGATCACCAACGCCGGGCCTTTCCTCTATAATATAGCGCCGGAGGCGCCCAGCTATGCCGATATGCCAGATGGCGCCAAATATGTTCTGGCCCTGGCCATGCTGGCCGGGCGGGTGGAATTACTTGCATTGTTGAGTCTGCTGAATCCGGCCTACTGGCGCCGTTAAGGAAAGTATACTGTGAGCCGAATAGCCCATGGCGATGGCGGCCCTCATCGTCGTGCTGCATGAAACCGCACGCCGTAACCGGTTTCGCGAAGGCATCGTCTATTTGCAAATCAGCCGCGGCGTGACCCGGCGCAATCATCCTTTTCCTAAACCCGATATTCGCTGGGACCGCTGGGACATCAAATCCATCGCGTTATTGCCAAACGTTCTCGTTAAACAGGTGACGCGGGAAAAGGGTGCGTTCGAATCCTGGCAGGTCGACCCGGGCGGCTTTTGCACCGAAGGCGGCTCGACCAACGCCTGGATCATAGATGGCGCGGGCAGCCTCATTACCCTACCGGTAGAAAATGCCATTTTAAACGGCATAACCCGCCGCCGCCTGTTCGCGTAGGCCACGTCGCAGGATATTGCACTCGAAGAGCGCCCATTTACCCTGGCGGAGGCCAAATCGGCCCGCGAAGCGTTTTTGATGTCAACCGCCACCTTTGTTTTGTCCGTCGTACGGATTGACGAGGCCGTATTGGGTAACGGCCGGCCGGGTAGCCAGACACTGACCCTGCGACAACTGTATCCGTATTTCATGGTCGATGCGGCGGCCAAACCCGGTTGATCACAATTTTACGATAAGCGTTTAGCTTGCCGAATGACCAATCGACCCTATCTGAGATAACAGGTACGCTGTAGAGGCGTCGTATATTTTCTATCTGTTAACGTACCGTGTCGTAACTTAGCCGCAGGATGCTGTCAGGGCTGAAAACAAACGGGCATCTCAATAATGAAACCCTGACCCGCCGTCTTGGACAAGCGGTGGGCAGAACAAAATGGAGCCGAACATGGCGAACGAAAAACAAAATGTGCAGGATGTGTTTCTCAATCATGTCCGCAAAGTAAAATCCCCAGTAACCGTATTTTTGGTAAACGGCGTAAAATTGCAGGGCTTTATT
>CAUZBE010000085.1:0-9379 GCA_963577885.1 Alphaproteobacteria bacterium | reverse complement strand
GGGCAAAGCGAAGTTTCATGATCCCCACTATACCCTTGACGGTGACCCGCGCGCCGTGGTGACCTTGGGTCACATAGAGACGCTTTGGTTCAATACCGGCACTCTGTGCAATCTCAGCTGCAGCAATTGCTATATAAAATCTAGCCCCAGCAACGACCGTTTGGCCTATCTGAGCCGGGCGGAGGTCGGCGCCGTACTGGATGATTTGCAGGCCGATTGGCAGGCCCATGAAATTGGCTTCACTGGGGGCGAGCCGTTCATGAATCCTGATATTCTGGCCATGTCGGAAGATGCCTTGGGGCGCGGTTACAGAGTTCTGGTTTTGACCAACGCCATGCGGCCCATGATGAAACTGGCGGATGGCTTGTTGGCCCTGCGGGATAGATACGGCGACCGGCTCTGCTTACGTGTCTCCGTCGACCATTATGCCCCTGATGTGCATGAGTTGGAGCGTGGCTGCCGTAGTTGGGAAAGTATGCTGACGGGATTGACCTGGCTGGCCGAGAACGGCTTCGCCATCAATGTTGCTGGGCGGACATTGTTGGGAGAGGAAGAGACTGGTTTGCGCCAAGGCTATGCCCGCCTGTTCGCGGCCCATGCCATTCCGGTCGATGCCGATAACCCAGGCGAGTTGGTGCTGTTCCCGGAGATGGACGAGGCCCTTGACGTGCCCGAAATCACCACCGCGTGTTGGGAAACATTGAACGTTTCACCAGACGCAATGATGTGCGCCTCGTCGCGTATGGTGGTCAAGCACAAGGGCGACGCAAATCTTACCGTGATGTCCTGCACATTGTTGCCCTATGACGCGCGGTTCAAGATGGGCTCTACCTTGGCGGCCGCCGACGGCGCGGTCGCGCTGAACCATCCTCATTGCGCACGGTTCTGCGTTTTGGGCGGGGGCTCCTGCAGCGCCGGATAAGCTTTACGAGGCAGAATCCCTTACCGCGGCCTGTCGGTTAGGCTTATGATGCCGTTCCATGAGCTATGAAAAACCATTTGCTGGACTGAAGGTCCTGGATATGAGCCAGGGCTATGCAGGCCCTTATTGCGCCGGACTATTGGCCCAATATGGCGCCGATGTCATCAAGGTGGAGCCGTCGGAGGGTGATTGGGCCCGCAGTCTGGGCCGGGTTTATGGCGATCAATCGACGATCTCGCTTGCCGCCAACCGGGGTAAGAAAAGCATCGTCCTCGATATGAAAAGCGCGGGCGGCCTTGCCGTTGCCCACGATCTGGCAGCCCGCTGTGACGTTTTTATGGAAGGTTTCCGTCCCGGCGTCTGCGCCCGTTTTGGTTTGGCCTATGATGATTTGCGGCAGGTCAATCCCGGCGTGATCTATCTGGCGGTTAGTGGCTTTGGTCATGACGGCCCCTATGCGCGAGAGGCGAGCACGGACACTGTAGCGCAGGCCTTTTCCGGCCTGATGTCTATCAATCGGGGAAATGACGGGGCACCCCACCGCGTTGGCCATTTCATCGTTGATTGCGTGACGGCGCTGTACGCGTACCAGGCGCTCTCCACGGCTTTATATGCCCGCCGGGATGAGCCGGAGGGGCGCCTGATAGATTGCAGTCTGATGCAGGCTGCGGCGGCAGTGCAGACGTCCAAGATTGCGGATTTTTATTTGGAGGATGGTGAGCCGATTACCAATAATGCGCCGGCCGGCAGCTATGATACGCGGAATGGCTTTATTGCCATCACTCTGGTCAAGGAGGCGCAATTCAAACAAATGTGCCTGGCCCTGGGCCAGCCGACTTTGGCCGACGATCCCCGTTACGTCAATTTCGCCAACCGGGCTGCGAATATGGATAGTCTGGGCCCGGCAATACAAGAAATCCTGTTGCAACGTACCGCGGCGGAATGGGCGGATCATTTTCAAGAGGCCGGGGTTTTGGCGCATCCGGTTGCTGATTACGGCGATTGGATGGTTGATCCACATGTTGTCGCAACCCAGGCCTTCCAAATGGTCGCACAACAGGGTGTGGGCCCGATGCCCGTGGTCCAGATCCCCGGTGTCGCCGCTATTGATCCGGACGATCCGGGCCAACAGGCGCCCTTTCTGGGCGAGCATAGCCGGTCGATCCTTGGTGAATTAGGCTATGACGAAGAGAAAATAACCGGACTGGTGTCTGTAGGTGCTGTGATTTCTAGAGATCACGAGAAGTAGCGGAGCCGTGAGCAGCGAACAGTTCCACCCCGCAAAACATCGTTTTATGGAAACAATATACTTTGACGATCTGGAAATTGGCGAGCAGTATTATATCAATTCTCGCACCATGATGGACGCCCAATTCAGCGCCTTTCAGGCGGCCTCGGGGGACAATCATCCGATCTATTATGATTTGGAATATTGCAGGGCCCTGGGGTCATCCGGGATTACTGGCTCACGTCTTTCAGGTGCCCATACAAAGTGCCGCCGGGGCCGGCGTATTCCCCCATTTATTGGGCGCGGCCATGATAGGTTTTATCGAACAATCCAGCCGATTTTTGAAACCGGTTTATACCGGCGACACCCTATATCCGATGTTGGCCATTTTGGAATCGAAGCCTCAGTGCAGCACCGGCGTTGTCGTCGTCGGTTCGACCATTCACAATCAAAAGCGTGAATTGGTTCTGGAAGGTGAACAACGCTATCTGGTCCGCAGGAGCGATCCGAAAGGGTAACGGCGGGCGCCATGGGTGATTATCGCGCGGTCTTTTTGGTCAACGGCCTATTATTGTTGATCCTTGGTGTTGCCATGTTGGTACCCGCGTTGTTGGACGCACGGGTTGGCCACCCGGATTGGCAGGTATTTTTGGCGGCAGCATTTCTGACGGGTTTTGTTGGCGCGGGTCTAAGCATCATCTGTTGGGGCAGTGGCGGGGAACTGCACCTGCGTCAGGCGTTTGTGCTGACCACGTCGATTTGGGTGGTAACGCCTACGTTTGCAGCCCTACCATTTGCCTTTTCCGATCTTGATCTAAGCTATACCGACGCATTTTTCGAGGCCATGTCGGGTATCACGACCACGGGATCAACCGTGATTTCTGGCTTGGAGAACGCACCGCCGGGCATTCTGATCTGGCGGGCCTTGCTGCAATGGATGGGGGGCATCGGCATAATTGTCACGGCGGTTGCGATCCTGCCCTTGTTGCAGGTTGGCGGGATGCAATTGTTCCGCATGGAATCCTCGGATGCGTCCGAGAAAGTATTGCCCCGCACGGCGCAAATCGCGGGCACGATCAGTATCATTTATCTCTCGCTTTCCCTGTTTTGCGCGCTGGTCTATTGGGCCGCCGGGATGCCTCCTTTCGACGCGGCGGCCCATGCCATGACCACTATTGCGACGGGCGGCTTCTCGACTTCGGATGCCTCAATCGGAGTCTATGACAGCGCGTTGATCGACTATACCGCGACGGCTTTCATGATCATCGGCAGTCTGCCGTTCCTGCTGTATTTCCAGGTCATACGCGGGCGGCCCCTGGCTCTTTGGCGTGATAGTCAGGTGCGTTGGTTCTTTGCAATTTTGTTCACGGCCATTACCGGCATGACCTTGTGGCAGGTGGGCGGTAACGACGTGGCGATGGGCGAGGCTCTGCGTCTAACCATTTTCAATATAACGTCCATTTTGACGGGCACCGGTTATACCACCGATGATTATGGCCAGTGGGGCGGTTTCGCGGTGGTAATGTTCTTCTTTGTCATATTCGTCGGCGGCTGTGCCGGTTCCACCTCCTGCGGTATCAAGATCTTTCGTTTTCAAGTGCTCTACGCTGCCGCTCGTACTCAGATGGGCCGGCTATTGCAGCCCCACGGTGTCTTCGTCGCAAACTTTAATCACCGGCCCATACCAGAATCGGTCATGGACTCCGTCATGAGCTTCTTTTTTCTGTTTGCTCTCAGTTTTGCGGTTCTCGCGGTGGCGCTCAGTCTGATGGGCCTAGATTTCCTTACCGCCGTATCCGGCGCCGCCACTGCCATCGCAAATGTAGGCCCTGGCTTGGGGAGTGTCATTGGGCCGTCCGGCACTTTTGCTCCGTTGCCTGATATGGCGAAATGGCTGTTAGCGGCCGGCATGTTATTAGGCCGCCTGGAATTGTTGACGGTGATGGTTTTGTTCACCCGCACCTTCTGGCGGGGCTAATGGAACACCTGTGCCGGTAGCCATTGGGCGAGGAGCGGAAACAACATTACCAGCGCAATGACGAGCAATTGAATTCCTACAATGGGAATGATGCCTCGATAAATATCGGTGATTTTAACCTCGGGCGGTGCCGCGCCTTTCAGAAAAAATAGCGCAAAGCCGAAAGGTGGGGTCAGAAATGATGTCTGCAAGGTCAAAGCGATTAGGGTCGCCATCCACAGCGCCTTGCCGGCGTTGTCTCCAGCGTGGACCGCGAAGTCCAAATCGGCCAGCACGGGCAAGAATAATGGCAATGTAATGATAGTGATCTCGATCCAATCGATAAAGAAACCCAGGATAAATATTATGCTGATGACGGTCAGAAGCATGCCCCAGTCACTCAGCGCCAGCCCTCCCAACATGCCGCTGACCACCTCATCGCCGCTGAAAAAGCGAAACGGATAAGAAAAGACATTTGCAGCCAGGACAACGAAGAAAACCATGGCCGTCATCAGCGCCGTGGCTTCCACGACCTCGCGGAATAAGGTCCATCTCAACCGGCCATTCAGAAGCATCAGCAACAAGCCGCCAGCCGCGCCCACGGCACCTGATTGAGGCGGCGTCGCCCAGGCAAATATTATTGAACCCAAAACCAGAAATATGAGTCCAGCCGGCAACACCAGGCCTCGTATATAGAAAGCGAGCCATTGCCATGGCGTCCAGCCGTCACTCCAGTCCTGGCTGGCGCCTTTGTTGAGTGGGGTTGGTGGCGATCGCCACGCGGCCAACATGTAATAGATTAGGTAAAGCGCGATCAAAATGGCCGCTGGCCACATGGTGGCGAGGAACATATGCCCGATCGAGACGCGCAGTTTGCCCGCCAGAAAAAATAACATGATCGCCGGCGGCAGAATGAGACCGAGGGTTCCCGCCGCCGCCACCACTCCGCTGGCCAGGGCCGGCCTATAGCCCTGATCCAGCATGGTCGGCAAGGCGATCAGAGCCAGCGTCGCGACGGAGGCGCCGACGACCCCCGCCGTGGGCGCCAGCAGTATGCCCAGAAAAGTGACGGCGATGGCCATGCCCGCCGGTACTCGTCCAAGCGAATGCTGTAAACACAGCAACAAATCACGGGCGATGCCACTCTTTTCCAGCGCGATGCCCATGAACAGCAGCATGGGTACGGTTGGATAGATCAAACTACCATTGATGCTGCCGTATATGCGCAAGGGCACGTTCAACAATGCGATCCACTGCATCTCTCCGAGGGCGATACCGATCAGGCAAAACCCTACGCCCAGGCCGGCCAGCAACACCGCCACCGGCAGGCCAGAAAAGATCAGGATCGCCAGCGAGGCTAGCATGAGATAGGGCAGAATATTGACGAATTCAGGCATAGATTCTAGCGTTTGGCGCGGCGTTGCGTCAGATTACGCACCGCGGCGACGATTGCAGCTAGCAAGAATAGGCCTAACCCAAAGGGCATGGCGCCTTTCAATAGCCAACGCCACGGTCCTCCCAGGGTCAGCGCTAATCTCTCGCCGTCATTGAAGCTTTCAACGGCGTAGTGGATACCGAAATATAGGACCACTAGTACAAATGGCACCATGAGTAAGAGCAGACCCAACAGCTCTATTAGGCTTTGCACAGCCGGCGATAGGCGTTCGCGTATAACATCGACCCGGACATGGGCGCCACGCACGTAGCCATAGCCCAAGGTCAGCAAGACCAGAAACACGAACAGTTCCCATTCCAGGTATTGCGGCAGGGACAAAGCGGCGTTGAACAATTTGCGGGCAACAATTTCGTAAATACGCACACTTATCATCGCCGGCAGAATGGTCAGGGCGCTCCAAAAGCCGATGCCGCATACAGCGTGGTCGACTGCACTCAGAATGGCCAACAGACGTTCCCGGGCAGAGGCCGTTCGAAAGGCATCCCATAGTTTTCGGCGCAGAATAAGCCGCTCGCGCAGGCGCCGCCGCAGTTTTTGCATGTGCAATTAGATCGCGATTAGGATAGGGAACAAAACGAGGAGCAAAAAGTAGCGACGGCGAGGCCGGAGATCAAGCGTTCCGATCCTAGTAGTCTCCCATACACGCAATCCAATCGATGGACCGTTGCGTGGCCGACCGTTATCTTGGGTGGATTGTTGCAATGGGGGAAAATGTATGACGGCCCAAATTTTCACGCCACGCGAAATGATTGACCGACTGGTGGCGTTCGATACAACAAGCAGGGAATCGAACCTGGAACTGATTCATTTCGTGCGCGATTATCTGGCTGGTCATGGCGTTGCCTCGACCTTGATCCACGATCAAAGTGGCGCCAAGGCTAATATATTTGCCACGGTCGGACCTATTGTTGACGGCGGCGTAGTACTGTCGGGCCATACGGATGTTGTGCCCGTGGATGGTCAGGATTGGTCCAGCGACCCATTTAAGGTGGATGAGCGCGAAGGCCGCCTGTATGGTCGGGGCACGGCGGACATGAAAAGCTTTTCTGCCATCGCCCTTGCCTTGGTGCCAACCATGGTGGAACGGGGCCTTTCGTTACCAATTCATTTTGCCCTTTCCTATGACGAAGAGGTCGGCTGCCTGGGCGCGCCGGATCTTTCCCGGCATATTCAGGGACTACCGTGTCGGCCACAGGCGTTGATCGTCGGTGAACCAACGGGGATGAAGGTGGTCAACGCCCACAAGGGTTGTTGTGCCATCAGGACTGTTGTGACTGGGTTGGAAGGGCATTCCTCGGAGACCCACAAGGGGGTCAATTCCATATTCGCTGCCATGGAGTTAATCCGGTACTTGGCCGACCGGGCCGAAGAATTGAAGATATCCAACGTCGATCCGCGGTTCGATCCACCTTACACAACCCTACAAGTGGGAACAATCACCGGTGGCACAGCTGGCAATATTATTCCCAAGGAAACTACTTTTTGGTGGGAATATAGGACCCTGCCAGATATCGATGGTGCCACAATTGTAGCCGAATTCAAGACCTTCGCAACCAATGAGGTGTTGCCGAAGATGCGCGCAGTCCATCCCGGCGCTGATATCCGTATTGACGTACGGGGCGAAGTTATTCCGCTGTTACCGGAAGACGGCTCGCCGGCCGAAACTCTGGTGCTGGCGCTGACTGGCAGTAATCAGACCTATGCGGTGTCCTACGGTACCGAAGCGGGTATATTTCAAAAGGGTGGCGTTGCCTCGGTCATCTGCGGACCGGGCAGCATATCCGTGGCGCACCGGCCGAACGAGTATGTCGAGATTTCGCAGGTTGAGGCCTGCGCCGCATTCATGCATCGGCTGATCGAACGCCTGGCCTAATCTGATTGTTTGCCTTGAATGCCTAAGGCGCGCGCATGAACGGGGCCAAGTGGCGCTCAATTTTTTCTGTCATGGTACGGTCAAAGTCCTTGGTCACGCTCTCGACAAAACGGTACAGGACAAAGTCACGGTCGTTGATGCCGATGGCCTCAGGCATGGTGCGCTGCCGGGATGATATTGCTGTTGCAAACCCTGTGCCCAATCCACCAGCGGTTTCAACTTCCAGCCTTGCTTCCAGGCGGGCGTCATAGCGGGCCGCCTGATCTAAAGTAAACATGGCCTTCAGGCCCTTTTTCTTGCGCAACGGTTCAGCCTTTACTGATGCATCGACAATAATGAATTTCGCATGCCCCTTTTTCCCTACCGCGCGCAGACGATCTACGGCCCAATTCCGCATAGCCAGGGCCGGTGCCAGTGGCAGTTGATGCTCCACATTTGGGGCCTTCAAGGGCGAGCGGTATTTTTCGATAATCTCGATGCGGGCAACATCTAGCTGTAATACTGGCAAATGGCTAAACCGCAGTTCCGGATACTTGATATCCGGCAAGGGACTTTGGCAAGCCGTTAAGAGGTAGCAGATGCACATGGCCGGCAGGATCGACAAAAAGCGTCGGAAAATCATGACTATAAGTCCTTAAAGGGACAAGCTAAATTGTTCAAGGGGAAAGGTATAGGAAGCGTTGCAGAATTCACAGGTTACGATCAGTTGATCCTCCAGCGCCAAGTCTTGCAATTCGGCGCTAGGCAATTGCTGCAATATACGCTCCGCTCGCTTCATGGAACAGCGGCAGCCGGGACGAAGCTGGGTCGGTTCAAATATGCGCACGCCATTCTCGTGGAACAGGCGGTAGAGAAGATCATCGCCAACTAGATCAGGATCAATCAATTCGCTGGCCTGGGTGCTGGCCAGCAAAGTGACCACACGGCGCCAGTTATCTTCCGATGCTTCGTCCCGCCCAACCTCCACGCCCCGGGCCAGCAAACTAGGATCGCCTTCGGGCAGACGTTGCAGCATAATCGCCCCGCCGCGCCAGGACCCGTCATCTGCGCCTCTGCCGCTGGCCAGCACAATCGCCGTCTCGATCTGTTCGGACTCCCGGAAATAGTTGTGGGCGCAATCTGCTAGACTGAACCCTTCCAATTCAACGATGCCCTGGTAACGTTCTGTGTCGGCTCCCTGATCCACTGTGAAGGCGATATAGCCAGCTCCCAAAAGCCGCGGAATAGATGGTGTGACGTCAGCATCTATATTTTGAACGGCTTTGGCATCGAATTGTGCATAGCCGCGCAGATTCCCTGGTGATTTGAAGTCGGCCAGCAATGTGGATATGGGGCCGTCACCCTTGGTCTGCAGAGTAAAAACCCCGTCAAATTTTAGGGCGCCCGCGAGGGCGCAGGAGAGGGTCACCGCCTCGCCCAACAATTGAGACACCAAATCCGGATAGCCATGGCGATTGAGAATTTCGTTCAGCGCCGGGCCCAGGCGAACCAACCTGCCGCGTACGCCTACATGTTCGATCTGAAAGGGTCGGATCAGGTCGTCCGGTGCCGGAGTCAAAATCTTATCCCAGGCACCAGGTCAAGATGCCCTTTTGTGCATGCAGGCGGTTTTCGGCTTCGTCCCAAACCAGGGAACGCGGACCGTCAATGACTTCCGCCGTTACCTCCTCGCCGCGATGGGCCGGCAGACAATGCATGAACACCGCGTCTGGTTTCGCCCTGGACATCAACTGCTCGTTCACCTGATAGGGCGCCAACATGTTATGGCGATCAGACCCCTGGTCATCATGCATGGAGACCCAGGCATCGGATACCACGCAATCGGCTCCGTCCACTGCATCTTCCGTCGATTCCGTTACTGTGATTTTAGCGCCATTGTCTCTGGCCCAATTTACCGCGCTTAGCGATGGGCTTAAGGCTCCGGGGCAAGCCAGACGCAGCTC
>CAUZBE010000084.1:0-9382 GCA_963577885.1 Alphaproteobacteria bacterium | reverse complement strand
AGGCAGGCGCAGCAGGCCCCAAAACACCATCCATTGCCCCTGGCCCCGGTCGGACATGGCCAGCTGTTCCAGGGCGCGGGCCTGGGGATGGCGGTTTATGGCCAACCAGATCAGGCCGGCAAAAAGACTGATCCCCGCGTAGAGGAACATGACGTGACGCCAGTTCTGATCCAGCAGGGGCATGGCAACGCTATTGGTCAGGGCCAGGGCGGCGATCCCGCCCAGTGCCGGCCCCGTAATGTAGATGCCCATTGCCATGCCGCGGTCGGCACCTTCAAACGACAGGCTGACCAGTTTGGGCGCACCGATGGAAATCAGGGGACCGCCGATACCGAATAAGGCTACGCCCAGAAACAGCGAGAGTTGATCGTTGGCAAATCCCCGCGCCACCGCCGAGAGCGCGATAATCATCGCTGCCGCGAACAAAGCCTGGCGTGGCCCTGCACGGTCCAGAAAAGCGCCGCACGGCATGGCCGCGACGATGTAGACCAGGGGCCAGGCGCCCAATACCAGGCCCATGGCGCTGTCACTGAGACCCAGATCGGCACGAATGGTGCCGATCAGCGGCGCCATGGCCACCAAAGTCAGGCCAAAGGCGAAGTACAGAACCCAGACGCCAAACAGCAACAGCCATCGGTAGGGTCCGGCTGCCGGATTGCCCGGTGCTTCCGAACTAGCATTCTGGAAGGGCGATACAGGTGACATGCCCGGCGATTATAATCCTAAATTGTTGAAAGGGTCTCCAGCGCGATCTGGATGCGCCATAGCCAGGTCGGTTGTTCGACACCGCGCAGGTTCGTAGTTTCCTGTTTAGGAGCGGCGCCCGAAGCTCCGGCTAGTATCTCCCGCACCCCCGACGCGGCCATCAAGGTGTCGGAAAGAACGATGTCATGGCCCCGGCTTTCCACCTGCAGGCCGGACTGCCAGGCAAAACCACGATCTAGGCGTTCGAACATGGCGACACGTTCGCTGGGCGGCAGCAAGCGCTTCAATCCGGGCAGCAAGACCAGGATGACAAAGGCGACGCCACCAATCCACAGCACCACGCCGATCACATGAACGGTGCGCGCCAGCACTAAATCGTCCATGGCGTCCTTTGCTACACTGACTATTCGTAGCTGCGCATATCCTCGATGGCCAGGCCGTCGTCGGGCAGGCCTTCCGCCTCCACCAGCTCGGCCCCGCCACGCAGTTTCAACACGGTCTGGATCGAGGCTTCCACAGCCGTCACCAGTGAACGATCGGCGCCGGGCGCGGCGAATTTTAGGGTCATGGCATCGTTGTTGTTTTCCGAGCTGATGACCATGCGCGCCTTGGTGATCTCCGGATGGCGGGCGGCGATCTGCATGATGGCCGAGGGATGCACGAACATGCCCTTGAATTTTGTCGATTGATCGGCCCGGCCCATCCAGCCGCGAATACGCATGTTGGTACGACCGCAGGGGCTGATACCCGGCAACACGGCTGACAGGTCGCCGGTCGCGAAACGAACCAGGGGATAGGTCGGGTTCAGAGTGGTTACTACCACTTCGCCAACCTCGCCCTCAGCCACGGGCTTTGTGCCTTGCGGCTCCACGATTTCGACGATCACCCCCTCATCGATAATCATGCCATCGACTGCCTTGGATTCGTAGGCGACCGACCCCAAATCGGCGGTGCCATAACCCTGCAGCACGGAAACCCCCAGATCGGAAAGTTCCTGACGCAGGCTGGGTGGCAGCGCCTCGGCCCCGACCAGACCGTTTTTCAGGTTGGAAAGATCGTGGCCAATCTCTTTCGCCTTGGTCAGGAGGATGCGCAGAAAGGACGGCGTGCCGATAAAAAAATCAGGCTTCAAATCGGCCATCAACTGGATCTGAATTTCGGTGTTGCCCACGCCGCCCGGCACCACCGGGCAACCGATGGCCCGGCAGCCATTTTCCACCAGCATCCCGGCCGGTGTCAGATGATAGGAAAAGGTATTGTGGACGATATTGCCCGGCCGCACGCCCGCGGCCCACAGCGCGCGGGCATAGCGCCAATAATCCTTGCGGTCCGCATCCGGTTCGTACAAACCACCGGGCGAGGCAAATATATGGGATAGTTCCGACAGCGGAACGGTGTTGATGCCGCCGAGGGGCGGGTTTTTCTTTTGCAAGGCGGCGAGATCGGATTTGCGCGTCGTCGGCATGGCGGCCAGGGCCGCACGGCTGTTGATTTCCGCCGGATCTAGATCGGCAAATGCCGCCGCATAATGGCTAGATTTGGCCTTAGCGTGGGCGATTTGGGCCGATAATGCGGCCATTAAATCTGCTTCCCGCCGTTGAGGATCGCGGACTTCTAGATAGTCATAAAATTCGTCAGCACTGCCCATGGCGAGCACCCCCTGGCGTCATAGGATGGCCGGTTGCCCTGGCGGCAGGCAGCGTGGATTAGCCCAGCCAGCGTTTGCGGCGGCGGTAGGTCTTCACGTCGCGGAAGCTTTTCTTTTCGCCACTGGAAATACCCAGATAGAATTCCTTGATATCGGCGTTCTCGCGCAGGGCATCTGCCTTGCCCTCCAACACAATGGCGCCATTTTCCATCACATAGCCGTATTCGGCGATGTCGAGGGCCACGGTGGCATTTTGTTCCACCAACAAAATGGTGGTCTTTTCCTGTTCGTTCAGGCGTTTGATGATAGCGAAAATTTCCTCCATGATCATCGGCGCCAGCCCTAACGACGGCTCGTCCAACATCACCATCTTGGGGTCGGACATCAGGGCCCGGCCGATGGCTAGCATCTGCTGTTCGCCACCCGACAGGTAACCGGCCTGAATATCGCGGCGTTCGAATATGCGGGGAAAATATTCGTAAACCAATTGCATATTTTGCTTCATGACCGCGTTGGGTACAATATGGCCGCCCGCAATCAAGTTTTCTTCCGTCGTCAGATTAGTGAACACCCGGCGCCCCTCGAACACCTGTACGATGCCCATTTTGACTGCCTCGTAGGCCTGCAGTTTATCAATGCGCTGGCCGTCGAATTCGATGCTGCCGCGGGTAACTTCGCCGCGTTCGACGCGTAATTGGCCCGAGATTGCCTTCAGGGTGGTGGACTTGCCGGCGCCATTGGCGCCCAGAACGGTGGTTATGGAGCCATCGTGCACTTCGATGGAAATGCCTCTCAAAACCAGAATGACGCCATCATATATGACTTCGACGTTGTTGAGACTAAGCACGACCACTCCCCGATAAAAACAAATTCATAAACTAATAAGAAAGGTTGGCTGGCCCGGCGCGCCGGGCCAGCCAAATAGTTCTCTGTTAGGTTTCCGCCGTTGGCTTAATGTTTGCCACTCATGACCATTTCCATGACTTCTTTACGATAGCCATGCTGCCAGTCGGAGACCGGGACGAAACCGTCGCCCTGGACCTGGAAGACCCGAACCCAGCCACCGCCTTCGTGATCCGTTTTAGTGAGGCTCATCGGTGGCAGAATACCGCCCAGGGTGAAGTCCTTGACTTGCTCGAAGCCGAGCTTGACATCTTCGCCGGTGATCTTGCTGCTGCCGCCCTTGGCCTTGACGGCATGCTCGATCGCCTTGAGATGCACCGCGGCCGTCATCAGACCACGGTTATAGTACACGGTCGATGCCATCTCTTTCGGCGGGTCCTTACCCTCGGATTTGTAGAGGGCCTTGATCTCGTCCAGCACCGCATAGTCGGAACCGGCACCGGCGAACTGCATGACGTAAAAGCCCTGCGCCTTATGCCAGCCGCCCGCGCCCATGATGTTGGATTCGCCCGCGGCCCAGACAAAGCCGATCATCTTCTTCAACGGATAGCCCTGACGGGTGAACTCGTTGATCGAGACCGACGGGGCCTTGCCGAAGGTGTGGTTAAGGACAAAATCAGCCCGGTAACGGCGCACGATGTCCTGTACCTGCACCTTCATTTCGACACCTGGTGGTGGGATCGCGAACTCCTTGAGCTCGAACCCTTCCATGTCCCGCAGCATATGCAGCACGGGCAAGGGCTCGCGTCCGGCCGGGTTATCGTAATAGATATAGGCTAATTTCTTGCCTTTCAGGACGCCGCCGAGTTGCTCTTTCGCGAATTTGACACCAACCGCAGCCTGAGACCAGTAGGTGGCCGCGATGGGGAACAGATAGGGATATTTCGTGCCGTTAGCCGCGGCAGCTGAACCGAAACCGGGGCTGGTGCCGGGGATATGATCCTCGTGCAACAGCGGTGTCAGTGCCTGGGTGTGAGGCGTCCCATAAATAGCAACACTCACGGCGCCTGCTTTCTTGAAGCGCTGATAAGCTTCCATCCCAGGCGGAACCTTATACTCATGGTCGATCTCCATGGCCCGCACCATGTTGCCCATGATGCCGCCCTTGCTGTTCACCAGCTTGACGTAGTCATGGAAGCCGGGGCACATGAACGTGCCGACGGTTTGCGTCGGCCCGGTCCTGTCGCACTGCAGACCGACGACGATTTCGCCGGCCATTGCAGTTCCAGCCTGAAACGCGGCGGCCGCTAACACGGTCGCTGCCATCAGACCTAATTTTACGTGTCTCATGCCTTGTTCTCCCTTGTTAGACACCGCCGCGCTGCTGCGCGCCGGCTTTTCCCCCTCACCTTTAATAGGAAAAGGGCCAAACCCGGAAATAATTCCGGATATTCTGCCATAGCTTGTTCAAACCATCCGGCTCTACCACCAGAAAAAATATGATCAAGCCGCCAAATAGGATCAGGCGCATTTGCGCAATAACCTGCGCTATATAGTTGCCGTCAATAAAAAATACGCCCACGGTTTCCATAAAGATACGAAGGACGATGGGCATTAATGTGATGAAGACTGCACCAAAAATTGATCCCAGGACAGAGCCGAGGCCACCGATAATACACATTGCGAGGTAGTCGATGGATATGGGCAATTGAAAGGCTTCGTAATTGGCGATGCCGAAATAGTAGGTATACAACACGCCGGTAACGCCGGCGTAGAAGGACGAGATGGCAAAGGCCAGAAGTTTGTAGCGATAGACGTTGATGCCAATAATTTCGGCCGCGATATCCTGATCGCGGATGGCGACAAAGGCGCGGCCGATCCGGCTGCGCACCAAATTCATTGTCGCTATGATCGCTATGATCGTCACGGGCAGAATGAAGAAATACAGCTCTGACTGGGTATTCAGGACGTTGCCGAAGAATACCGGCCGCGGCATCTCGATTGAAGCCTGCACGCCGCCCGAGATCAGCGGCGTGTGGTTTAGCACCCATTCGATGATAAACTGCGCCGCCAAGGTAGCGATGGCCAGATACAGGCCCTTGACCCGCAGTGACGGCAGGCCGACCAGCGTCCCGATTGCCGCTGCCATCAAGCCGCCGGCCGGCAACGTCACCCAAAACGGCATGTCGAAATGCACCGCGAAATTAGCCGCCGTATAGGCGCCAACCGACATGAAGGCGGCATGGCCGATGGAAATCTGCCCAGTATAGCCGAGCAGTATGTTCAGACCCAGTGCGCCGACCACCGCGATGGCGGCAATATTTATGACCGAAAGATAATACTCGTCCAGAAAAATGGGTGCGACGACAAGGAACAGAAGTACGAAGCCCGTAGCGGCAACCTTGCCGATTGGTAGCGGATACAGGGCCATATCGGCCTTGTAGCTAGTTTTGAAGTAGCCGCTCTCGCGATGAAACATAACTCAAATTTCCCCAGCGTTCAGATACGCTCAATAATTGGCTTGCCGAATATCCCGTAGGGCCGGATCATCAACACGATAATCATCAATACATACGGCGTGAAATCCTTGGTGCCGCCGCCCACATAGGGATCCACGTAACCAGCCGAAATGGCTTCGACCACGCCTACGATGATGCCGCCGACGATGACGCCGAGGATCGAATCCAGGCCGCCCAAGATGACCACTGGGAAAACCTTGAGGCCAAGCTGCGCCAGCTGCGTATCGACGCCTATAGCACTGCCCCAGACCAGGCCGCCCAAAAGCGCGACGAAACCGGCCAGCATCCAGGCGAGGACAAAATAGCGCTCCACATTGATACCCATGGCCATGGAAACCTGATGGCTGTCGGCAACCGCCCGCATGGCGACACCCTTGCGGCTTTTCATGAAGAACCAGCCGAACACCGCCATGAATGCGAGAGAAATGCCACCGCCCAAAAGGTCGATCGGGCTCACGAAAAACGGGCCCCAAATGATAGGTTGGTCCGGAATGGGCAAGGGGATGGGCTGTGTCTCCGCGCCGAACACCAGGGGGCCCAGGCCGCGGAAAATCAGCGCCAGGCCAATGGTCGCCATAATGATGGCCACGACCGGGCGGCCGATCATCGGGCGCAGAACAACCCGCTCCAGCCCCCAGTTGAACAGCAGCATGAACAATAAACCGACGGCGATGGCGCCCCACAAGGGGAAGCCATACAGTTTCATAAAGCCGGCGACGACGATGGCCGCGATCATGCAAAATTCGCCCTGGGCGAAATTGATGGCATCGGTGGATTTATAGATCAGCACGAATCCCACCGCCACCAGCGCGTACATAAGTCCGGTCAAGACGCCGTTCGTCACCAATTCGATAAAAAATTGAAACTCCATGCTGGGTCTCCCTAAGCCGCTTCCTGGATCGTCATATGGGCGTCAACGAAGGATTCACTGCCGTCCTCGAAGGTCACGGCCAAGCGTAACTCTACCTCTTGTTCGCCGCCGTAAAATGCCTTGATCACGGGGCCGTATTTTTCGGCGATAAAACCGCGCCGCAATTTGCGGGTACGGGTGATCTCGTTATCATCGGCGTCCAGATCCTTGCTCAGCAGCAGGAACCGCTTGATGCGCGAAACCTCCGGCAGGCCCTGATTGATTTTTCGGATTTCTTCGCTGATCAGCGCCACGACTTCCGGTTTTTGGCTCAAGTCCATATAGTTGGTATAGGGCAGAGTTTGCCCTTCGGCCCATTTGCCCACTGTTTCAAAATCGATGGCTACCATGGCCGAGACAAAGGGTTGGCCATCGCCGAACGATACCGCTTCATTGATAAAGGGGCTGAATTTCAACTTCAGTTCAACGAATTGCGGTGAAAAGGGCGTGCCGTCACCCAATTTTCCTACATCCTTGGCTCGGTCGATGATCACCAGGTGGCCGTTTTCATTCAACAGGCCGGCATCCCCAGTGCGAAACCAGCCGTCCTCCGACATCGCCTCGGCGGTCTTTTCCTCTTGCCGGAAATAGCCCACGAAGACACCCTCGCCCTTGACTTGAACCTCACCATCGTCCGCGATGCGCACTTCAATGCCCGCACAGGGCGCGCCCACCGTATCGGGACTGGCCTGATTGTCAGGCTGCAGGCTGACCAGTCCGCCAACTTCGGTCATGCCATAAACTTGTTTCAGGTTGATGCCAAAGCCACGGAAGAAGCGGAATGTGTCCGGCCCCATGGGCGCACCGCCGGTCAGGCACCAGCGCGCGCGGCGCATGCCAAGCTGATCGCGAATAGGCCCAAAGACTATGAATTCGCCTAATTTGCCCAATAAACTGAGACCCAGGGGGATATTTTTGCCGTCAAATTTCAAATCTTCGATCCGTTGCGCGATGCCGCTGAAATATGTGAAGGCCCTGCGCTTCATAGGTGATGCGCTGGCCCCTCTCAATTGCAGGTCAGACAACATGCCCTCCCAAATCGCCGGCGGTGCGATAATGCCGGTCGGACCAATTTCGCGCAGATCGCGCATTACGGTTGATGGTCTTTCCGGGCAATTATTGGTCGCGCCCACCAGCAGACTAATAACCAGGCCGTAGACCGTATCGCCAACCCAGGCCATGGGCAGATAGGCGAGAAAATTATCGCTGGCGCGCACATCCTCGTTGGCGACAAAGATGCGGCCGCAGGACAACAGATTGCCGTGGGTCAGCATTACGCCTTTCGGATCGCCCGTGGTGCCGGAGGTGTAACATATTAGGGCGACATCGCTGCTTTTGCCCTTGCCCACCTCGGCATCAAAATAGCCGGCATTGGCGCTATCGAATGACCGCCCGGCGGCCTGCACCTCGGCATAGGATCTCAAGATATCCTCGTCGTAGCCAACCATGCCTCGCTCGTCGGAATAGATCAGCCATTGCAGGTCCGGTAGTTCATCTCTGATCGACAGGATCTTGTCGACCTGCTCCTGGTTCTCCGCCACGATTATCTTGGCCTGGGCATGCTGCAATACGAACGCCAGTTCCTTGGCAATTCCATCCTGATAGACCGGCACCGCCATGCCGCCCAGGCATTGGGCGGCGACCTGCGCCCAGTACAACCGGGGCAGATTGGTGCCGATAATGCCCAGCTTGTCCTCACGCCCAAAACCTAGCGATGCTAGGCCCAATGACAATTCACGCACTTGCGCTGCATATTGGGACCAAGTGTAGCTTTCCCAGATGCCCAGTTCCTTCAACCGTATGGCCGGTTGACCGCCCATCTCGACGGCATTTCTGAGCATATATTCTGGTAGTGTTGCTAGCTCCGCCATTGCCTCAGGCAACCTCCTTGTGATCCGAGCTACCCAGGTACGCCTCGATCACCTTGGGATCGGCCCGCACTTCGTCGGGCGTGCCCTGGGAAATTTTTTCACCCATATCCATCACCATCACATGGTCCGAGATATCCATCACCACGCCCATGTCGTGTTCGATCAGGGCGATGGTAGTGCCCCATTCCTGGTTCACGTCCAGGACATAACGCACCATGTCCTCTTTTTCTTCCTGGTTCATGCCGGCCATGGGCTCGTCCAGCAATAACAGGCGCGGCTCCGCTGCCAGGGCACGGCCCAGTTCGACCCGTTTCTGCAGGCCATAGGCCAACGCACCCGTGGGCGCCTTGCGCAGGTCGGTCAAATTCAGGAAATCGATGATTTCCTCAACCCGTTCCCGGTGCGCCACTTCCTCGCGTTGCGCTGGGCCCCAATAAAGAAAAGAGGCAAGCACACCAGACTTCATCAGCACATGGCGGCCCAGCATCAGGTTTTCCAAAACGGTCATGCCGCGGAATAGGGCGATATTCTGGAACGTCCGGCCAATCCCCAGGGCTGCGATGTTCGACGCGCCAGTTTGGGAAATATCACGGCCTTCGAAAAGGATACTGCCTCCATCCGGGTGATAAAAACCCGAAATCATGTTCAGCATGGTCGTTTTGCCGGCACCGTTCGGGCCAATGATGGCAAAAACCTCGCCCTCCTGGACGTCCGCGCTGACATTCGCCACGGCACGAACGCCGCCAAAGTTCTTTGTCGTGCCCTGAATTTGGAGCTTCACGCCGCCACCGGAGCCAGCCGTATCAGTCATGCTGCCGCCACCTTTATGTCCACAAAAGAAAAATCTCGCCGGCCATGGCCCAAGCCCCAAACCAATTGAACCGCT
>CAUZBE010000083.1:0-9384 GCA_963577885.1 Alphaproteobacteria bacterium | reverse complement strand
TGGCTACGTTGGAGTCGACCCGCAGCTTGAACGGCGCGCTTGATGAATTGGCGGCCGACCGGGAAGTCCTAGTTCTTGTCGTCCGGGGCGCGGGCGAGAGGGCCTTCAGCGCCGGTTCGGATATTAGGGAATTCCCAGGCTATTTAAGGGGTGGCAACGTGGTTGAGAAAAAGCTTCGGCACGAGAATGAAACCTGCGTCAAGTTGGACAGCTTCGCAAAACCGACCATCGCAGCGCTAAATGGCCCAGCCTACGGCGGCGGCCTAGAACTGGCGGTGTGCTGCGACTTGATCGTCGCCGACGAGACGGCAAAACTCAGCTTGCCGGAAATCAAGCTTGGTGTATTCCCCGGTTCAGGGGGGCACGGTGCGGGTAACAAAGCGGATTGGTCCAGCGCGCGCCAAGGAAATGATGTTTCTGGGCGAACCTATTTTCGCCACACAGGCGCTTGAATGGGGGCTGGTGAACCGCTTGGCAGCGAAGGGCCAAGCCAGCAACGTTGCCATGGTACTAGCCAGGGAACTTGCGAAACGCCCGAACCTGGCGCTTCAAGCTTGCAAACAGGCTATCGACCAAGCCTTTAAATTGGCCGAGGATGAGGCCATCGAACAAATCCTGTGCCTGATGGAAGGGGCACTTTCAAGCCATGACGGGCGAGAGGGCGTACGGGCATTTTTGCCAAGGAAGAACCGAAACTCAAACACTCATGAGGGCGCGAATTGGTTATGTGCCTGGGATTAGGGAACAATAGGTAATGCGGCGGATCGGTGAATTTAAGTTGGACCGGGTGGTTGAATCGGAAGAGCCGTTGGTTGCACCAGACGGGTTTTTTCCGGAATCTACCCCCGATGTTTTTGCCGAACATGCCGAATGGCTACAGCCGCGCTATGTGGACCCGGTTTCGGGCAAACTAGTGATCTGCGTGCAAAGCTATATTGTCCGCACCCCGCGCCATACTATCGTGGTTGACGCCTGCGTCGGCAACGACAAAGAACGAGCCGTGTTCCCCCAATGGCACCATCAGCAGAGCACCTACCTGGCCGACCTCGCGGCCGCGGGCGTATGGGTGGAGGAGGTCGATTTTGTTATGTGCACCCATCTGCACACCGATCATGTTGGCTGGAATACCCGGTTGCTAGATGGCCGCTGGGTTCCGACTTTTCCCAACGCCCGTTATATCTTCGCCCGAGACGAATACCGCCATTGCGAGGAGCAGATGCGCCGGGACGCTTCGAGCGGCCACCCGCAGGCTTTCGCCGATAGCGTGTTGCCGGTGATGGAGGCGGGTCAGGCGGTATTAGTTGATAACGACCATGAAATCGACCACGGCGTCTGGCTTGAACCAGCGACCGGCCATACCCCCGGCAATGTCGTTGTCAATCTACGATCCGGAGAGGATCATGCGGTATTGAGCGGTGATGTCATTCACCATCCGATACAGCTGGTTCGGCCTGACTGGTCAAGCCGGGCTTGCGATGACCGCCCGTTATCGCGCCAGACGCGCTGCGCCTTTATCGAGCGTTATGCCGATACCAATACCCTGATTGCGCCGGCGCATTTCGCGTCGCCCAGCCTGGGTTATATCGTCCACCAGAATGATCATTTTGGATACCGCGACGCCTGACGGACGGCTGTCAGTCCGGCTCGCTAGTTGTCTTGCGCCGAGCCAACCAGACATCGAGGGACCAATGGTGGCGATGTCGCATTAGCCAGATGGCGACGAACCTGCCTAGGGCCGCCGGGCTGATACCTGGGCCGCAAGCCGCAGAGCCGGCGTCGGAGGTCAAAGTCGCGGTGGTCACGCCAGAGCCGAAAATCGTCCTGCCGGCGCCTCGGCTGGAGGCCATCACGGGCGTTCCTGAACCAGAGGTCACCCAGGCGCCATCGGTACCGGATAACGTCAATGCGTTGCTAGCGATCAAAGAGGCGATGATCCAGCGTAACAGCCTACTGACCTAAAATACCAAATGGTCCGGGTCCACCTTTGGTTGCCTGTTGGATGATGCCTGCCGCGCTAGCGAGGTTCTAATCTTACTGGAGATTAACGGCGCCGGATCAAAACAAAGCGATATTTTGGTTTGAAGGTGTCTGGGGCGAGCGGGATACGCTGCAAGGTAAAAGCCCCCGGTGGGATGGACGCGAGCGTCTCGTATTCGATTTCGAGGATATAAATTCGGACGTGATTTTCAAATTGACCGGTACCGACATCATGACGATGGTCCTGGAAAATGGTAAAGGCGATTCCAAATGAAATGTTGAATTGAGTTTTGTTAATTAGGGTGCCGGCACTTTCCTCATTGGTCATTATCGGCAGCGACGCGGCGGGTATCTAGCCCGTGCGGTGGATTTGAAATATGATCGACTAGCAATAGGGGAGAGATAAAATGAAATTTGGCATCGCTATGGCAACTGCCGCCGACGCCTGGAAATTAGTACAACGGGCCGAGACACTGGGTTTCTCCAACGCCTGGTTCTATGACACGCAAATGTTGAGTGCCGATTGTTTTGTCGCCATGGGCGCGGCGGCGGTGAAGACCGAGCGCATTCGCCTGGGCACCGGGGTTTTGATCCCCTCAAACCGGATCGCTCCGGTGGCGGCTAATGCCTTTGCCTCTCTGAACCAACTGGCGCCGGGGCGGATAGATTTTGGTGTCGGAACCGGCTTTACCGGTCGCCGCGCCATGGGCATGGGGGCCATGAAGCTGGCCAATATGGAGGAATATATTCGTATCACCTATGGCCTGCTCGATGGCGAAATGCTCGAAGCGGAATTCGAAGGGCGGCGGCACAAAATCAAGTTTCTGAATCCGGAACTGGGGCTGATTAATACTCAGGATGCCATCCCGCTGCATATCTCGGCCTATGGACCCAAATCGCGCGCCTTGGTCGCGAAGCTGGGTGCGGCCTGGCTCAACTTCGTCGGCGACGTAGAAACCGCGATCGCCAGCCTGGAGGAAATGCACAAAACCTGGACCGGTGCAGGCCGCGCTATCGCCGATCTGACGGCCACGGAATTTGCCCTTGGCTGCGTACTGGAAGAGGGGGAACCCTTCGATTCACCCCGCGCCATGGCCCAGGCCGGGCCCAGGGCCGCGGTGGTGCTGCATCGCGCAGCGGACGCGGCAATCGCCGGGCTACCCAATTCTAGCGGCATCCCCTCTGCGGCGGCCGAGGCCGTCGCGGGCTATGTGGCCCATGCCATGGCCTACGAGCCGGCGGACGCCAAATATCTTGAAAACCATCGCGGCCATCTGATGTTCGTCAAGGCGGAGGAACGAGAATTCATCACCGCCGATTTGATCCGCGAAACCTCCTTCACCGCGACGGAGGCCGAGTTAAAAAAACGCATCGGCGATATGCGTGATGCCGGGTATAGCCAGTTCACCATCCAGATCGTGCCGGGGCAGGAGGACGCCATCGAGGACTGGGGCCGCATTCTCAAGGCATTTTTATAGACCGCTGCGTTAAAGGCTACCGGACATTGCCTGCGGTGCTAGCTATTCAGATATAGCATCCAGATATGCCTTGAGGACGACGGCCCCGTTGCGTAGCACATCCCAGGCCGCGTAGATGAATCTCACCCGCTACCCCGCGCACAATGCCCTCAGGTAGATTGCCGCCGCCTGGTTTTCATCCAATGCTAGCCGATAGCACGATTGGCACCCCTGCCAGCGTTCCGAGCGATGCGTGAACCAGGTTCGTAGCGTCGTGGTTGGGCTGGTATCCTTGGCCTAGTGATAGATCGCCGCGTTGGCTTTGGTCAATCCACGCAGCCACAGCCGTTCGACAAGTAAGCGTACACTGTCATCGATAAAGGGCGGCTCTTAGGCACGTTTCATAAATATGCGATTGGTCATGAGGCTATGGCCGAGCGAACTCGCTAAGCCGGGCGTGGACGAAATCAGGGACATCGATGGCGTCCTCGGCCAGACGGCGGCGGCGTTCCGCGGCAGAGCGGTCGAAGGGCATCCGGACAGCCGGGCCGCCATCGATGGGACGGGCGCTGCGGACGGCCTCGGCATATTCCGTGACCCGGGCGCGGTATTCCCCTTCCGGCATCATCAGATCCGGCCTCATTGCCACGATGACAAAGCCGAATTCGGCCAGCTCTGGGGGTTGCACCGGCGAGCCAGCGAGGACGCCAAGCAATTGGACTACATGGCCCAGGCCCGAACCCTTATGTCCGCCCCAGGGTGTGAAGGCACCCGCTAGGGCGGCGTCGGGATCGCGGGTTGGCTGCCCCTGGCTATCGAAGGCACGCCCTGCCTCTAATTGCTGGCCGTGACGCTTGGCCAGGATAGCCTCAGCATGCATGATCGACGAGGTGCCGATATCCCAGATCACCGGGACGGAGGTGCTGGGAAAACCAAAGCAAATGGGATTGGTGCCGAAACGGCCTTCGGTGGCGCCATGGGGGGCGACCCAAGCCGTCGCGTTGGAGGCGATCATGGTTATCAGGCCCTTGGCGGCTGCCATCTCGGCATAGACCGACAGCATGCCCGTGTACCACGTCCCATCAGCGCCGACCATCGCCAGGCCAACCGCCTTGGCTTTTTCCATCGCGATCTCGGTCGCCTTGTAGGCGACCACATAGCCGAGATTATCGTTGCCACTCAGCCGGGCTGAAACCGGGGTCTGGTGGGCAATTTCGACCGAGCGTGCCGGCGCACCAGTATGCTGCAAACGCTCGACGATGGAGACGACCCGCGCCAGGCCGCCGTAGCCGAGGCCCCGCAACTCACAATCGACAATGTGGTCAGCGATGATGCCCGCGTATTCGGGGCTGTGGTTATGCGCGGTCATAACGCGCATTACCAGCGCGCGAGCCGCGTTGACGGTGATGCGCATCGGACCCTCCCATAACAGCACCGACGACGCGGCTAACAGAGGTTGCCGCAAACCCCTCTCGAAGGCAAGATGTCCACATTACCGCAACCCGGAGATCAAAGATAAAGTGGAAATGGGGCTGTGGCTGGATTACACGCGAAGAGTGCCATAACTTTCCGTTCGAAATTTCTAAAATGCGGATGCAACTGATCGTTTGAGCGCGGCGCATGACGGAGTCAACCTGAGACCACTTCCCCTTCTGTGACCTCACCTATTCTAATGGCAGCAACGAACTGATCGCTGGCTTGGCACAAACGAGCGAATCCGGTCTCTTACTGATACAAAGCTGAGAGGATCCATTCCATGGCCGTCGCTCCCAATTCGCCGCACACGCGCGATATTGCCTCATTTATCTACCCCTTTACCAACCTTGCCGAACACGAGAAGGTGGAGCCGCAGATGGTGACGGCGCCTACGTCAAGGACACCGAAGGCAAGAGCTATATAGAGGGCCTCGCCGGCCTGTGGTGCACCTCGCTCGGCTTCAACAACGAGCGGCATGTCAAGTCGACGGTCAGGAGCTGGCGCCGCATCAATCCCAAGTGATCGACCAAGCTGCCGTAAGGGTGCGGTGGAACGAGGAGCGGGCACTAACCGTCGCCCCCGCCTTCACAGGTGTCACAGCGGCAATCCACCAAATCCATGGCTTATTGACCGCAAGCCGACACTGTATTTATGCGGCGGCGTTACAGTTCATGGTCCTGGAGCACTACTGCCAGCAGGAATTAATGATCGATGCCTCAGGTCACCCGCCGATCAAAATCGCAGCGGAGCGGACCCGCTACAGATCAGCCCCGACATGTTTGACTGATCCGGTCGTCGGCCGGGAAGGGGGCCAAGCCGGATGTACTGACCTGGCTCCTTTGACCGGGTCCAATGCTGACCTAGGTCGATACATATCGGGGTGGCGATAAGTACAATTGTCGTACCCATCCGGTTTGTTAATTGCGCGACGCTAACGGCGGGAGCAAAAACCGGATGCGTCTAGTATAACTTTGATCCCGATCTTTCGCTAAATTACGCCATTCGCCTGCAATTCTGCCAATTCTTCATCCGATTTCCCGAGACGGCCGCCGAATATCTCTGCGTTGCAGGCGCCCAGATGCGGGCCGGGGTGCGCAATCCGGCCAGGCGAGCCCGTCATCTTTGGCACGACGCCAGGCATCACGACCTCTCCCAGATCGGGATCAGGCACGCGGGCGATATTTTCCCGGGCGGCATAATGGGGGTCTTCCGCGATATCGGCCACGGTGTATATGCCGCCAAAGGGGACATTACCGGCGACCATGCGTTGCTCGATATCCGCAAAGTCATGGGCGCCGATCCATTCGGTCAGCATTGCTTCCAACTCGTCCGCCCGCGCAACCCGTGCAACGCTTTTGGCGTAGCGGGGATTGCTGCTCAATTCCGGCATATCCATGGCCTCGACCAGACGTGCGAAAACCTTGTCGCCGCCGGCCGCGATCTGGATGTAACGGCCGTCCTTCGTTTCGAAAGTGCCGGCGGGCGCGAACGTCGGGTTGCGGTTGCCGATGCGCTCGCGCACCGCGCCGGTGTTTGCGAACTGGGTTATCATATCGGCGGTAATGCGGAAGCTCGGCTCGTAAAGCGCCAGATCGATCATTTGACCACCGCCTTTCCCGTCCGCACCGCCCTGTTGATCGCGCTGATAGAGTGCCAGAACCACGGCCAGCGCGCCAAATGTGCCGGTTGAATAATCCGCCGTCGCAAATGCTGGACGCACGGGAAACCGGTCCGGGAATCCGGTTGGATACATGTATCCTGAAAAGCCAAGCGCGATCCGATCATAGCCGGAGCGCTTGGCGTTCGGTCCCGTCTGCCCATAGCCTGATACCCGCAACATAATCAGGCGCGGATTGACCGCCCTCAAATCCTCCCAGCCGAGGCCCCAGCGTTCCAGTGTTCCCGGCGTAAAATTCTCCATTAGCACATCGGCCTGCGCGACCAGTTCCTTCAGGATCGCCTGGCCCGGCGGTACCCGCAAATTCAAGGTAATAGACTTTTTATTGCGGCCCTCGACCAGCCAAATGTCGGACCGGTTCGCTTTACCGTTCGTCGGGGTGCCCCGTAGCGCATCACCCACGCCTGGCTGCTCAACCTTAATGACTTCGGCTCCGAAGTCGCCAAGGATCGTCGCTCCGAACGGTCCGGCAATCAAGGAGCCTATGTCAAGGACGCGGACGCCCGCCAAGGGAAGTTTTGCTTTAATATTTGTCATGTAGTTTTCAATCGTTTGGTTGAACCAGGATGTCCACTGTAACGCCAGCCTGTGGGTTAAAGAAGGCCAAGAAACCCGCCGCTCGGTTGTGGTTGGCAACGCTGACCGATCTTACCGTCATGACGGTTCCCCTGGCCGAAGTGGGTTTGGACGATATCGTGGCGGGGGCCGGCAGCTTGGAACGCCGGATTAAGGCCTTCCGCCTGCCGGAGGAAAATTACTGTCTGGAAAACGCAGCAACGGTTGAAGCCGCCATTGCCCCCGGCCGGGATAATCCGCTTTGGATCTGCGTCGTTACGGAAGACAAGTTCCAGGCCTAGAGGATCCGGATCTACGTTTTCAAATAATCCAGAATACTCCGGAAACGCTCCAATCCACCGCTATTCAGAGCGGTGGCAGACCGCCTGAATTTTATTGCCGTCGGGGTCACGCGCATAGGCGCCATAATAATTGGCATGGTAATGCGGGCGTAGCGCGGGCACGCCTTCATCGCTACCGCCATTCGCCAAAGCGGTGGCATGAAAGGTCCGCACAGCGTTACGGCTGGGCGCCAGGAGGGCTATATGGTTGCCATTGCCGGGCGTCGCGGCGGCTTTGTCAAAGGGCCGCAGCAGCCAGAATTGATTGCCGTTGGGCAGGCCATAGCCCGCGTGATAATCGCCGCTGACGAAACGCTGGTGGCCGAGGGTGGCGAGCACGGTGTCATAAAAGGCGGCGGCGCGTGCGAAATTATTGGTACCGACGGTGATGTGGCTGAACATATCCAAGGCTTCCTTTAGGTTCGGGCCAGTGCCTGTTCCAGATCGGCTATTAGGTCGGTTGAGGTTTCGATGCCGATGGATAGGCGGATGACATCTGCGCCGGCACCGGCGGCGTCCTGTTGCTCTGGCGTTAATTGCCGGTGGGTGGTGGAGGCGGGATGGATAATCAGGCTGCGGGTATCGCCCACGTTGGCCAGATGGGAAAATAATTCTACCGTATTGACCACGGTCTCGCCGGCGGCAAAGCCACCCTTCACGCCAAAGGTAAAAACAGCGCCGGCCCCCTTGGGTACGTATTTTAGGGCCAGGGAATGATAGGGGCTGGACGGCAGGCCGGCGTAGGAAACCCAGGCAACTTTTGGGTGGGAGTCCAAATATTCGGCCACCGCCTGGGCATTGGCGCAATGGCGGTCCATGCGCAGGGGTAAGGTTTCCACGCCTTGCAAAAGGTTCCAAGCCGATTGCGCAGATAGGGTTGGGCCATAGTCGCGCAGGGCCACTGCCCGCATCCGCATGGAAAAGCCGAAATCGCCAAAGGTCTCAGCAAAGGTCAGGCCGTGATAGGCTGGGTCGGGCTGGGTCATGGAGGGAAACTTGTCGTTCTGGTACCAATCGAACCGGCCCGATTCCACGACCACGCCGCCCATGGTGTTGCCGTGGCCGCCGAGATATTTGGTTGCCGAATGCACGACGATATCGGCGCCCCAATCGAACGGCCGGCACAGATAGGGCGTTGCCAGTGTATTGTCGACCACCAACGGCACGCCCCATTCCCGGGCAACTTCCGCCAGCATTTCCAGGTCCAGCACCACGCCGCCGGGGTTCGCTAGCGCCTCGCAAAAGATGAACTTGATCTTATTGTTCATGACCGCGCGTAGGTTGTCGGGGTCGGTCATGTCGGTGAAATGGCAGGTCCAGCCCAGCTTGGCGAAGGATAGGCCGAACTGGGTGATAGAGCCCCCATAGAGGTTTTTCGAGGCGACGAATTCCTCCCCCGTTTCCAACAAGGTGGCGGCAAGCAGGAATTGGGCTGCATGTCCCGTGGCGCACGCCACGGCGGCGCGGCCATTTTCCAGGGCACTGACCCGCTCCTCCAGAACCGAGACGGTGGGATTGGTCAGGCGGGAATAGATGAAGCCGAAGGTTTGCAAATTAAACAGTTCTGCCGCGTGCTCGGCATCCTGAAATACAAAGGCGTTGCTTTGAAAGATCGGCGTGCTGCGGGCGCCGGTGGTGGGGTCGGGGCGGGCCCCGGCGTGCACAGCTAGGGTCTCGAAACCGTAGTCCGGCGCGTTGGTATCGTTCTCGGTCGGGCTCATGCTCTGGGCGCCTTCAAAATTTTGGAGGTGATAATGCGGGTGTTGATACCGCTCCAGGAAAGTTCCCCCGATAGGCGGGCGAATTCGATTTTCGGGCAACGGTCCATGATCACTTGCAGGCCTGCGCCCGTCGCCAGTGCGGCTGCCGCGTCATTGCGGATGCCCAGCTGCAGCCACAA